>CAYMGC010000019.1:14016-22039 GCA_964389885.1 uncultured Erysipelotrichaceae bacterium
AAAAGCAAAGCTAAAAATAGGAGCTGGTACGCTATCCTTACTTGAAAGTAAGAATAGCCTACAGCTCCTTTTTTTAGCAAAAAGTCCTAAAGATCGCTGATGATCTTTTAGTCTATTTAAAGTCCAATAAATTGTTTAAGAATCGTATAAATTTGATCTTCTTCGAGTACAATTTGTTTTTCTAATTGAATGGTTTCTACAAGAGTAGATACTTCCATATTTGGATCGTAAAAAAAGATAGGAGATTGAATATTCACTTGATTTAAAACGTTTTGAATATCCTCTTGTAAACTATCATCTCCGACAACGGCTAGACCATAAGGAGAAACTACAATATGAGGCGCTGTTTTTCCATCTTCAAAATGGACCTCATCGAGTACAGTATATTGTTTAGGAAGATCGTTAATAGAGGTGGCATTCGCTACAATTGCTTCTTCCTTAAGAGCTTGTGAAAGTCCTTCATCCTGTTTTTCCTTTTTAGTGAGCTTTTCAAGCAATTGGCGTGTAGTTTTACGCTCAGTAGCAAGTCGTTGAATTTGTTTAGAAATTTTCGTATTTAAAACAGCTAAAACGAGCATAATAATGCAAGTAGTAATGACTACATACGTAGCCCAAGCTGGACGAAAAACAAATAGGAATAATAAGTATATGACAATACAACCCACTAAGGTCCACATTGTCAGCTTATACTTTTTCATCAAGCTACGAATGGCCTCGTCAATTTCTTCTAATTGCTCTTCTAAAACGGCTATTTTTTGTTCATCAATTGCTTCTTCAATCGCATCCACCACTTTTTGAGTCCTATCGTCTGAATCTACATCTAAAATGGTTTCTTCCACCTTTTCTCCATCCACTGTCGCAAATAAAGGTTCTGTTTTTTCATCAGAAGGCTGATCGAATGAGGCCTTTGTTGTTTTATTTTGAGCAGAAGAAGTGGTTTGAGTGGTTGAGGTTGTTGATTCATTGGTTAATTCCTGGTGAGCTTTGGTTTGGGCATCTTCTAAAGGTTTGTTTAAACTTTCCTTTGAAGGAATAGAAGAGGCCTCTTGGTTTTGAGTTTTGGTTTGATCCATGAAATTCTCTCCCTTTAGGCCTTTAAGCATAATTGGCCATAACTTCAAGTGTTATGCATTCCACTTTAAATTTCGATAAAAACGTTCAAAAAGCGGATTCTTTGTTTGAATCCGCTTTTATTTTAATCAAAAAGCAATGGTTCTTAGGCCGCTTTTTGAGCACGTAAATCTCGAATTTTTTCGAATAATTCTTTTTCTTCTGGAGTTAAATCTTTAGGCACTGTGATTTTAACTTTAGCGTATTCATCACCTGTACCCCGAGTGCTAACAATACCTTTTCCTTTTAAACGTAAACGTTGACCGGATTGAATGCCAGCAGGAACTTTCATTTCTACCATGCCATCGATCGTTGGAACATCAATCGTTCCGCCTAAAACGGCTGTAATCGCATCTACAGGAACTTCTACAATAATATCTAAATCATCTCTTGTGAAAGTACCATCGGGTTTAACTTTTACTTCTAAATACATATCCCCCGCAGGCCCACCAAAGACTCCTGGTTCGCCTTTACCAGCAATACGGATTTTTTGTCCATCCCGAATTCCTGCTGGAATGGTAACTTCCAAGGTTAAAGGCCGTGTTACATATTGGCCTTGTTCATTCGGTTCCGTCACATTAAATGTAAACGTTTTTTTACCACCTTTTACGGCTTCCATAAAATCGACTTGGACTGTACCATGACGATCTTCTCCCTTAGCTGGATATTCATGAGAACGAGTGGATTGACGACCAAATAAATCTTCAAAGCCACCAAAACCGCCGAAACCACCAAATCCACTAAAGCCATCTCCACTAAAACCGCTAAAGCCACTTCCAGCGGAACCAAATCCAGAATATCCGCCTTGCCCAAAGAGATCTGAGAAATCAAATCCACCTTGTCCAAAGCCATTCATTTGTTGATTGTAGAAGTCTTCATTAAAGTTAGGATCCAAGGAAACCTCTCCATACTTATCATACAAAGCCCTACGTTCGGGATTGGATAAGGTTTCATGGGCCAAGTTAATTTCTTTAAATTTATCTTCTGCTCCCGCATCTTTATTGACATCGGGATGATATTTCATCGCTAATTTACGATAGGCTTTTTTTATCGTTTTGTCATCCGCATCGCTTGGTACTCCAAGAATGCTATAAAGTCTGCTGTTGTCTGCCATATTTAGTCCTTTCTAAAAAGCGATAATTGCTTTTTGAATTGGACAGCAATCTGTCTGTGCATCGTTTTAAAAGGCTAGACTGTCTGTCTTCTTTTATTTTTGATGATTTATCCGTTAAAAGGTGAACATTTGACCAAAATTGAATGAAATTTTATGGATCAAAATGAAAGGAACGCCTGATTTCGATCTTCTTCTTTTCGCTCTTTAAAACTCGATGAGAAATGATAAAAAGGCAGATGAGAGACTGATTTATTTTCCAGTAAAGAAATTTTTAAAGCGTTCAAAAGGAGATTCTGATTTAGTTGCTTCCTGATTGCGCAATTGCTCATACAATTCACGATCTTTTTCACTAATCTTTTTCGGAATTTCTACTTTGATGTCTACATATTCGTCTCCATTGCCTCGATTAGTGGGAACACCCTGTCCTTTTAAACGAAAACTTTGTCCTGGCTGAGTCCCACTTGGAATCGTTAATTCACTTTCTCCATGAATAGTAGGCACTTGAATGGTACAGCCTAAAGTGGCATCTAAAGACGAGATGGGAACCTCTACAAAGATATCGGGTCCTTGTCGTTGGAAAATAGGATGATCCGCTACATTGAGTTCAATGTATAAATCACCATTTGGTCCTCCATTAGAGCCACGTTGGCCTTTTCCAGTTAAACGAATTTGTTGACCACTTTGAACCCCAGCGGGAATTTTAACATCAATTTGCCGCCGCTCCGTATGATACCCTTCACCATGGCATTCATGGCATTTTTTATCGATGACTTGACCAGTTCCATGACAAGTTGGACATGTAGTCTGTTGTTGAACCCGACCAAAGGGCGTATTGAGAATTTGGTTTACCCGTCCAGCTCCATGACAAGTAGAGCATTCTTTAATATCGCTTGGACTTTCCGCTCCACTTCCATGACAATGTTCACAAGGTTCTTCGACATCTATCGAAATCGTTTTGGTGGTTCCTTTTACGGCATCCAAAAAGTCTAGATCCATGCGTTGATATAAGTCTTCTCCACGAATGGGACCGTTGTAAGCGCGACTTTGACTACGCGCCCCATTTGTCGTATAGGCTCCATTTGTAAACATATTGAATAAGTCACTAAAAGGATCAAAGCCAGATTGGTTTTGGAAAAAGCTTGAGAAATCAAATCCTCCAGCTCCACCTACATCATCAGTTACACCAAATCGATCGTATTGGGCGCGCTTTTGTTCATCCCCTAAAATCTCATAAGCACT
Source organism: uncultured Erysipelotrichaceae bacterium (assembly GCA_964389885.1). Classification (GTDB taxonomy): domain Bacteria; phylum Bacillota_I; class Bacilli_A; order Erysipelotrichales; family Erysipelotrichaceae; genus Allobaculum. Next base: position 17,480 of record CAYMGC010000019.1, read on the forward strand.
ATTTATTTCTTTAAATTTATCTTCAGCTCCTGGGTCTTTATTGATGTCGGGATGATATTGACGGGCCAATTTGTGATAAGCCTTTTTAATATCATCTGCCGAGGCATCTTTTGAAACGCCAAGAACTTGATACAAATCTTGTTTTTGGGCCATTTCCATATTCCTCTCTTTTTTTCTTAACTCTGTATTGGAAGATGAAACGCTTTAAGAAGAGGTCAAGAAAAATCTTAGCTCTTCTCAAACGGTTTATTTTATCCCACCTTTTTCGCACGATGAAAAGAGGGTAAGAAGAGAAATGTCTCATTCGTCATTTTTTTCTTCCTACAATACACAGAAAGCTACAGGTCAAGTACTACCTGTAGCTTTGAAAATCTATACAAAGGATGTAGGGAAAAGAGAACTATTTCTTTTCAGTGAATTCCGCATCCACTACATCATCGTTGTTGGAAGCGTTTGTGTTTTGATCTTGGGCTTGACTCGCTTGTTGATACATCGCTTGGCTTGCTTCTTGAGCAGCTTTTTCAAGAGCAGCCAATTCGGTTTCAACTTTGGCCATGTCATTTTGATCAAGAGCTTGTTGTAAGGCATCACGACGAGTTTTTAACGTTTCAACACCTTGTTCACCAAGTTTATCCTTTTCATCTTCTAACATGACATCCAATTGAGCGATGAAGGCATCTGCTTTATTGCGAAGTTCAACTTCTTCTTTTTTCTTGTCATCCGCTGCTTTGTTGGCTTCGGCTTCTTTAACCATGCGATCAATTTCATCTTCAGAAAGACCATTAGAGTTTTGAATGACAATCTTTTGCTCTTTTCCAGAGGCTTTATCTTTAGCCGTAACATTTACGATACCATTGGAGTCAATATCAAAAGTAACTTCAATTTGAGGAACGCCACGACGAGCTGGAGCAATACCAGTGAGTTGGAAGTTACCCAGTTCTTTGTTATCAGTGGCCATTGGACGCTCACCTTGGAGAACTTTAATATCTACAGCAGGTTGATTATCCGCAGCGGTAGAGAAAATTTGAGTTTTACGCGTAGGAATGGTGGTATTACGTGGAATAAGAGGTGTCATCACTCCACCCATCGTTTCAATACCAAGAGTTAATGGAGTTACGTCAAGTAAAACAACATCTTTAACATCACCAGCTAATACTCCACCTTGAATGGCTGCACCAATAGCGACAGCTTCATCAGGGTTAACGGATTTATTAGGATCTTTACCAGTCGCTTTTTTAACCGCTTCTTGAACCGCAGGAATACGAGTGGATCCACCAACCAAAAGAACTTCATCGATATCATTTACGGTTAAGTTGGCATCACGAAGAGCATTTTCGATGGGGACAATGGTTTTTTCAACGAGGAATTTAGTCATTTCGTTGAATTTAGCACGAGTAAGAGTGGTTTCAATGTGCAATGGTCCAGCAGGGCCAGCAGAAATGAAAGGTAAAGAGATTTGGGCTTGCATTGTAGCTGACAAATCTTTTTTGGCTTTTTCAGCAGCTTCTTTAATACGTTGCATAGCCATTTTGTCATTTTTCAGATCAATACCATTGTCTTTTTTGAATTGATCTACGATCCAATCGACGATGACATTATCAAAGTCATCTCCACCAAGATGAGTATCACCATTAGTAGACAAAACTTCAAAAGTACCATCAGAAAGATCAAGGATAGAAACATCAAATGTTCCCCCACCAAGGTCATAAACCAATACTTTGAGTTCTTTATCGGTTTTATCAATACCATAGGCTAAAGCGGCAGCCGTTGGTTCGTTGATAATACGAGCAACATTTAAACCAGCAATAGTACCAGCATCTTTAGTAGCTTGACGTTGAGCATCGTTAAAGTAAGCAGGAACTGTAATAACAGCTTCGGTTACAGGTTCTCCCAAGTATTCTTCAGCATAGGTTTTAATATATTGAAGAATCATAGCGGAGATTTCTTGTGGAGTATAGTTTTTACCATCTACTGTTACTTTTTCAGCAGAACCCATTTTACGTTTAATGGAAGAAATAACGTTAGGATTGGTAATGGCTTGACGTTTAGCCGCATCACCAATAATGCGTTCTTCGTTTTTAAAGGCAACAACGGAAGGAGTTGTACGATTTCCTTCAGGATTAGGAATTACTTTTGGTTCTCCACCTTCCATAACGGCTACGCAACTGTTGGTGGTACCAAGGTCAATACCAATAATTTTGCTCATAATAATTGAAAGCCTCCTTTAAGTGTTTGCTTTCCTAGGCTTGAGCTAGAAAAGAGAAATATAAAATATCTTGCTTTCTTATTGTTTCCCCTTGGGCTGGATGAATCACTTCGTTCAAATAAGAAGCGAGATTAAATCCAAGTACATCTTGAATGGCGTCTTTATTTTTGCTGTCTTTCCCTATTTTGAATAGGAAAAAGACCTAAAAAATAGAAATCGCTATTCACTTACTTTTACAAGAGCAGGACGTAACAAGCGATCTTTCAGTTTGTAACCCTTTTGTAAAACTTCAGTAACCAATCCTGGTTCTACTCCATCTACTTTTTCCATCGACAAAGCTTGCATGAAGTTGGCATCAAAGGGTTGATTCAAAGCATCGATTTCTTGTACTCCCTCATTTTTTAGTGCATTTTCCAATTGAGTTTGAATCATTTCAAATCCACGGACATAATTGGCTAATTCTGGATTTTCCGGTTTAACCGCTAAGGCCCGGTTTAAGTTGTCTAAAATAGGCAACAATTCTAAAGCCGCACTTTGAAAACGATACTTTTTAGCGGTTTCGGCTTCTTTGACCAAGCGCTTACGCGTATTATCCGTATCCGCATAGGCCCGTAATAAGTCCGTCTTATTTTGAGCAAGCTGAGCTTGAAGAGCATCAATTTCTTTATTGAGAGCTTCAATAGGATCGATTTCTTCGATCTCTTCTGCTACTACTTCTCCCTCTACAGGTTCTTGTACAACGACTTCTTCGTTTACAGCTTGTGCATCTTGATTGTTATTTGTGCTCATCCGGCGCTCCTTTTTACTGAGTTCCAAACATCTCTTCAATTTGTTTGGATAGATAGTCCATTAAGGCAATAACTTTGCCATACGGCATTCGATTGGGACCGATGACCATGAGCTGTCCTTGTTCTCCGTCTTTCACCTCAAATTTAGTACTCACCACACAACAATCTCCAATTTGAAGAAGTTCGTTGCGCGGTCCGAGCGGAATAATGACCCGATCGGAACGAGTGGTCCATTCTTGAAATAGTGTTTGGTTTTCAAGAATACGCATTAAGTATTCAAGACGAGTTACGTCCGAAAATTCGGGTTGCATCAACATATTCGCACGCCCATACACGGCGCTTTCTTTTTGGGCAAAGCTCATCAAGGCGGACACCCAGGCTTGAAAAAGCACTTCATGCCGCCCTGCGTACGCACTCAAGATGGGTTTGAGGCTATCCATCTTCTGGGGAAGATTGATTAAAGGCGTTCCTTGCAAGTTAACATCCAACAAGTTTGTAAAGACTTTGATGTCTTCACTCGAAACGCTACCATCAAAGTGAAGCATTCGGGTTTCACATTGACCATCGTCTAAGGCGATGACCGCTAGGGCTTGGCTTTCATTAATCGGAACAAATCCCACATGAGAAAGGCTACGTTCGCTCGGTTCCGATTGCACTACTACACTGGTCAGCTGAGTCATTTCGGCAAGAAGGGAACAACTGACTTGAATCATCTCTTCTAAAGAAAGATGACGTTTGGAAAACACTTGCCGCAAAGACTCTTCCGTTTGAGAATCCAAATGCAATTCCATCAAATGCTCGACATAGTAGCGATACCCCTTGGGAGAAGGAATCCGCCCACTGGAGATGTGCGTTTTTTCAATTAAACCTTCTTTTTCCAAAAGGCTTAAATCATTGCGAATGGTTGCAGATGAAACGGAGATACCCAAGATTAGGAGCAGGGATTTGGAACCGATAGGCTGAGCCGTGCGGGTGAATTCCTCGACAACTGTTTTCAAAATCATCTGTTGCCGTTGAGTCAGATCCATATTCCCACCTCTCTTGGCACTCTTGGTATTTAACTGCCAATATCATAGCACCACCTTTGGCAGATACAAGGGTCAAGTGCTATCTATTGGTATTTTGACAGTTTTACTAAAGTCTGTACATTTAGATGCCTGAGGCTCTCCCCCACGCTATACTGCTTTTATGAACATCAAAAATCTCAATGGATTTCTTTTTAAATTGTCTTCTTCCCCTTATCAAATTCGGGGAGCAATCTCCTTACGGACTTCTCAAGCGCCTGAACAAGGCAATCTCGCTTTGCATGTTTGCCAAAATCCGCAAGATGTTTTAGAAAATCGAAAGATATGGCAAACTCAAACGCTTCCTTTAGAGCAATGGGTTCTTCCTTGGCAAAAACATACTGCAAATGTAAAGCGTATTTTTTCGAGCGATCAAGGAAAAGGCGCTTATGAAGCAACCAGTTCCATTTTGCAAACCGATGGCTTATACACCACGGATCCAAATACGCTCATTGGAGTATTTACCGCGGATTGCTTAGGGATTTTAATGGCTGATCCAACG
>CAYMGC010000020.1:0-21651 GCA_964389885.1 uncultured Erysipelotrichaceae bacterium
TTCTTGGTTTCGACCTTCTCTTTTCTCTATACTATTTCTTCTCTTCAAAACCGCCTTTGGCAAGTCAAAAGCTAGAAAAATTTCGGCCAAAGGATTGAAGAATCGTTTAAAAGTAGGCCAAAAGATCAGAAAATGAAAAGGAAACTTTCGTAAATGCTTCTAATTCATAAATTCATATTGCTTAACTTCTATAAGACGAGTAGGATAAAACCATTATAAAGATAAAAAGCATACCGCAAAAGATACTAAGATGACAAGTCTTTCCCATTGTAGATTCTATTTTTGGCTCTTTTTGACTGTCCTGAAACGTGGTGGGCTTTTTTCATGCCTTAAGATCACTCTATGAGCTAAAAAATATAGCTCAAATGAGGTACCAGAAGGCAATGAGACCAGACCAAAAGAAAGGAAGGTTCGGGTTTCTCGGCCCCGATCCCGATATGAACACCCCAGTATTGTTTTATACCTCTCCTGGATGTGCCAATTGTCGTAAAGCGAAAAAATGGCTAGACGATCATCAGATCAATTATTTAGAAAAAAATATCTTTTCCAATGAGCTTTCGGAAGAAGAAATCAAGTATTTAATGGCCCGTTGTGAGAATGGAACCGAAGACATCTTATCTACTCGTTCTAAAGCCTATGTGGCCTTAAAAGAAGTAATTGAAGATATGTCGATTTCCGAACTCACCCGTTACATTCAAAAAAATCCCTCCATTTTAAAACGTCCCATCTTATTATCTAGACGTTCAATGGCCGTGGGATATGATCACGATGAAATCACGACAATGATTCCTCTCGAACAGCGTAAACGTGAATATAGCTCTCTAGCTTCTGTGCGAGTGGAGCCACTAAAACATTAAAAGAGGCTTTGTTTGGAGTTCAAACAATGACTCTTTTTTTTATTACCATTGAAGAAATTTTTCTAAATATAGAGCTCAGCTCGCTCCTTGATATAAGAAAATTTAAAGGTGGAATATATTAAGGGAAAGAAGTACTCGTACTTATGTTTAGTTGACATGAAACCAAAAGATCGTAGAAAAATTCATAAAATAATAAAAACAAGAAGATGAAGTAAAAAATAATTTATATTTTTTACTTCAAATTAGTCTACAGCGGACGCACTTTTTAATTGTCCTAATAAGAGGGATTAATATCATTGATAGAAATGATTGGTAAAATTGAATCGGAGATAAAGGAAATCAAAAAAATGTTATTACAATTCAATTTTGAAAATTTTAAATCTTTTAAAAAAGAAGTAACTCTAAATTTTTTAGCTCAATCAAAACGTGATCTTCCGTTTCATACTATTAAGAGTGTAAGCAATAAAGTCTTACCCGTAGCCGTACTTGTTGGAGCCAATGCAAGCGGAAAATCAAATGTAATTCAAGCTCTCAAGAAAATGAGTGAAATTGTTATGCGATCTTTGGAATATGGTCGACCTTCAAGAAATAAAATTCCTATGCGGATTGATCCTTACTTATTTGATCCTAAAAGTATCGAAAAACCCACTTTATTTGAAGTCTTTTTCACAGATGATGAATCTTCAAAAATTTACCAATATGGCTTCACGATCGGAGAAACTATTGTAGAAGAGTGGCTATATGTTCGATCAAAAGGTGGGAAAAATTATAAAACGATTTTTGAAAGAGACAAAGAAAAGCTAAATTTGTCAGGCATTCCTTCAAGTCATAAAAAATCTCTTGAAATTTCTCTTAATAAAGAAACTCTCCTTGTTTCTTTAGGAGCGTCACAACGCGTAGAAGTTTTAGAAAAAGTCTATTCATGGTTTTCTAATCTGGTTTTTGCCGATTATGGAAATCCCACTGATGCTTTTTTTAAAGCAACTTCTTTGCCTTCAGGATTTATCAACAATGAAAAAATTCAAGAAGATGTAATTGAATTTCTTTCTTCTTTCGATCCAGATATTAAAAATTTTGAAGTAACTGAATTGGATCATGGGAAATACAATCTCTATTCTCTTCATGAAAATGTTGATGGAGATCTAGTTAAGATTCCTTTTGCGGAAGAATCAAGTGGTACTCTTAAAATGTTTTCTCTTTATCAAGATTTAGTCGATGTCTTATCTACTGGATCGGTGTTGATTGTTGATGAACTGAATTCTAGACTTCATCCTCTTTTGCTAAGAAGTCTTATTGCATTCTTTTTGGATGAAGAAAGAAATCCTCTTCACGCTCAGCTTATTTTTGCTTCTCATGATTTATGGGTCTTGGGTTGCGGTTTGTTTAGACGAGATGAGATTTGGTTTGTAGAAAAGAATTCAGGAGAATCTTCTTTATATTCATTAGCTGAATTCAGAACAAAAGATGGAAAAGCCATTAAAGTAAATGAAAATTTTGAAAAAAACTATGTTTTAGGAAAATATGGGGCCGTTCCTCACCTGAAGAAAATAGAGCTTAAAACGAAGGATGAAAGCTTAGATGAATAGAAAAGGCCATTTAAAGAAAGATTCTGGAAAAACAAGGACAGAAAATCCTCCTCGCTATCTTATTCTTACCGATGGGGAAAAAACAGAAAAATATTACTTTGAAGGACTAAAAGATGATCTTTCTAAAGATAGAATAAAAATCAAGGTTATTCCCAAAAAAGCGAAAACGATTCAAAAACTTGTGGATATAGCTCATAAAGAGTGTCGAGATGAGGATTATGCTTTAGTGGCAATAGTTATTGATAGAGATGAAATTAAAGACTTTGATCAGAAAGTATATAAAACAAATAGTCTAAAAATTTATAAACAGGATGTTATGGTAGGATGGTCTAATCCATGTATTGAAACTTGGCTTTCTGCTTATTTTGGCCCACTTATTTCAGGAAATACGTCTCAAGAGTGTATTGAAAAATTCAAAAGACTATTCAAACAGAAAACTGGACAGGAATATACAAAAACAAACAAAGACCTTTATAAACTCCTCATAAAATGGGGAAAAGAAAAAGAAGCTAGAAAAAGGGCGGAAGAAACCATGAAGCGGCATAAAGAAGTTGGACATCTCAAACCGTCCGAACAAATTCCAGGAACAACGGTTCATGAGGTTTTAAAAGCCATTCGTGGTGAAGATTAGTTTGAAACCTATTCTGATGCTTGATTTCAAGCGGTAATTTTTGATTGGGGCGGTAGCTAGTTTCGCGCTAGCTACCTTTTTTTGTACCAAAAAAAAGCAAGTCTTTTATTGGTCGACTTGCTCATAGCGTTCAATAATTTTTTGAACCAATGGGTTACGCACTACATCACTTTGATCCAAATATTGAATGGCAATGCCATCAATATCTTGTAAAATTGTACAAGCTTGAATTAAACCTGAATCGCTTTTACGAATGAGATCGATTTGTGAAATATCGCCATTCACCATCATGCGACAATTTTTACCCATACGCGTTAAAAACATTTTCATTTGTGCTTTTGTGGCATTTTGGGCTTCGTCCAAAATAACGATCGCATCGTTTAAAGTACGACCGCGCATAAAAGCCAAGGGCGCAATTTCAATGATGCCTTTTTCTCGATACTTTTCGACATTTTCTTGTCCAAGCATCTCATTAAGCGCATCGTATAAAGGACGCAAATAAGGATCTACTTTTTCTTGCATATCGCCAGGCAAAAAGCCCAAGGATTCTCCAGCCTCTACGGCAGGTCGAGTTAAAATGATTTTAGAAATTTTTTCCTTTTTCAACTCACTGACGGCAAAAGCTACAGCCAAATACGTTTTTCCCGTTCCCGCTACTCCAGAAGCAAAGGTAATCTTGGAATTTCGAAACGCTTGAACGAGTTCTTTTTGATGCTTGGTTTTGGGTACGATGACTTTTCCACTTCGGGTGCGCACAATAGGCTTTTCATCATAAAAATCTTCGGCGGCATTGTGTCCTTGGTTGGCTAGCCCACAAAGGCGTTCGACTTCATCCAAATCCACAAAGCCTTGGCGAGCAATTTCTTGCACCATGGCATCCAATACATTCTCGGTTTTTTCAATAGCCTCATCGTTTGGCCCTTCAATTTTGATCTGATTGGCTTTTAGAAACAGGCGCACTAAAAAGGTTTTTTCTAAAATTTTAAAGTTAGCATCTTGAAAGCCAGGTAAAGCGATCAAGATTTCATATGGAAGTTGTGAACACTCAATTTGTTACAAGAAAGACGCGAATTTTCTTGTGTTATAAACATCTTGTCTTTTCAGACAAGGACAGACTATATCTTCACCTTCGGCTTTTTTTATTTTCCGGTCAGGGCTGCCCGCTTCGGAATGGCTTCATCCCTACTTCCTGTGGAATAGTCGTTGAACCTTCTTTTGTTCAAAGCTTGGCGGCTGATTGCCCATTTTTCAGCGCTTAGGATTTAACCCTACGCCATCCCCTTCCTTTTTTCTGTTTTCACGGCCGTCGCACTCGTCCATTTCAAGACCATGCTGTGGCGTAAGGGGCTTTAGGGGGTTTCAGCAATTCGAGCAGTGGATCATCGCAAATTTCTTTACGACTAGACTGTCCCTTTAGGGGTCAATCAAGATAAGTTTCCATGAAATTTCCTTTATTTTTAGCCAATTGGCCTTATCCTTTGTCAGGAAAAGGGTTTTAAGTGTAAATAAAAAAATCTGCGTTAAGCAGATTTAGGGACTCACTATTTACTTCTTCTCGCTTTGCGGGCAGCTTCAGATTTCAGTTTTTTCTTAACGCCCGGTTTTACGTAAAACTCTCTTTTACGAGCCTCAGCAAGGGTACCGTTGCGTGAAACCTGACGTTTGAATCTGCGAAGTGCATCATCAAGCTGTTCATTTTCTTTTAAGACTACTTTTGGCATACTACAACCCCCCTTCCCGAATCAACAGTTTTTATTATAGGGAAACGACTAAGAATTTCAACTCTCACTTTTGAAAAAATGCCTTAAATTTAGACCTTTTCTCCCCAATTTTGGGTTTTTAAAAATTGTTCTTAGGATTTCCTCTAGCTAACTTGGTTCCCAAAGAGTTAGCTATCAGTCAAAAATTATACTCTGTACCCATTTAAAAAGCTAGAGAAAAAGATAAGGCCTTCTCTAGCTTTTTTGGATTATAAAGTATTCGACTTTTCAGAACTTTCCAAAGCGGGGTTGGTTAAACGTTGTAGACACTCTCTAGCCACATTGTTATCTCCAGCCCAAGGAGCCCGTCCATTTTCGCGATACATGAATGTTTCATCGCCTTTGCCAAGTAATAATACGGTATCCCCTTCGTTAGCCGATTCAATCGCTTGACGAATGGCTTCATAACGTTCAGGAATAAAGACATTTTGCACCGTTTTCATGCCAGAGCGAATTTCTTTGGCAATTTCGGCGGGATCTTCATCACGGGGATCATCCTCTGTTAAATACACCAAATTGCAGTATTTATCCGCAAGTTCCCCAAATACTTTGCGTTTGGGTTTATCTCGTTTTCCAGCAGAACCAAAAACCGCGATCAATTGAGAATTGGGTCGAGTGATCATCTTTCCCAGTTCAAACATTTTTTGCATTCCATCTGGAGTATGCGCAAAATCAACAATGACATTGAAGTTTTGACCTTCGTGGATTTGCTCTAAGCGTCCAGGAACTTGAGGAATGTGCTTCGCCTTTTCAATAATAGAGGCCAAATCTTGTTTTTGATCCGTTTCGTGAACAGCTGCAATGGCAGCTAACAAATTGTACAAGTTAAATTCCCCCACCAAATTGGTGGTAACTGGATAAATCGTGCCGCCATAGACCAAATCAAAAGAAATGGAACCCGCATCCATTTTGACATTAATCGCTCGATAATCGGCTTCTTTTTTTACCCCATAGGAAATAGTAGGGGCAAGGGAAGCGGCTTTAAGTTCTTCATATTTTGAATCGTCTACATTTAAAATAGATACGCCATCGGGTTTCACGCGACTTTTAAATAGACGTTCTTTCGCCTCAAAATATTTTTCCATCGTGCCATGAAAATCCAGATGATCATAGGTGAAATTCGAAAAAACCGCACAATCGAAATCAATGCCCTCTACACGATGCTGGGCTAGACCATGAGAGGAAACTTCCATGGCACAAGCCTTCATTCCAGCATCAACCATAGCACGCAACGTTTTTTGCAAAAAAAGCGTATCGGGAGTCGTTAAATCGGGTGCAAAGGTATTATTCCCATACGCAATCGCAATCGTTCCGATATATCCACAAGGGGTTTGGGGTTCTACAAAATGACGAATGATGTTGGCAATCGTACTTTTTCCATTCGTTCCTGTAATTCCATACATCGTCATCGCCGCACTAGGACGGTTGTAAAAAATCCGCGCTGCTTGATTGAGGGCTTCTACAGTGTCATCCACTCGAATGTAAATAGCTCCATTGCGAGGAGTCTCGATCGGTTTAGAATGAACAATCGCAATGGCTCCCCGATCTACAGCCTCATCGATAAAATCATGTCCATCAAAAGTCAGCCCAGGTAAACAAAAGTACATATCTCCTGGATTAACTTTGCGGGAATCAAAAGAAAGTCCCTGAATATTTATGGTGGGGACATTTTTAAACATTTTAGAGAGTCGCATAATACGTTCGGCAAAAAGACAAGGAGTATGGCCGAACTCTCCTTTCTGTCAAAAATCCTTTTCCTTATATCAAGGTTCAATAATTTTAACCTAGTACAGATTAAACTTCCAAAAACGCGTTCTGATTTGCATTGAAAGGTTCAAAAACGTGTAATTCTATTTCACAAAGAAAAAGCTAGGACAAGTCTTCCACTTGCTAAAAGATCTTGCATCTAGCCAAGGTTTTATTTTTAATCAATGAATTTGGCTCTATATCGCTCATTATCCATAGATGTCAATTGAACCTCAATGCGTCCTTGTAAAGGAATGTCACTTTGAATTTCTACTGGATGATATTGAGCCGTATATCCAATATACCAATGGGGATGGTTTGGATCTTCGCGTTCCACTAGCATTTGAGAGACATCAAAGCGTTTCATATCCGTTTGACGCAGTTGTTTGGATAAAGCCAATAAGGCGTTGGTTCGTTCTTTGACGATAACGCCATTGACAAATCCATCCATCTCATCTGCTTTTGTTCCCTTACGTCTTGAATAAGGAAAGACATGTAAGAAGGAAAAACCACAGTTTTGAAGAGTTTGTTTGGTGGTTTCAAATTCTTCTTCACTTTCGCCGACAAAACCGGTAATGACATCGGTCGAAATAGAAATATTTGGCACTTTTTGACGAATAGCGGCTAAACGAGCTTGAAATTGGGCGACCGTATAGGGACGATGCATGCGGGCTAAAGTTCGATCATCCCCCGCTTGAATGGGAATATGTAAATGAGGCAAAATTCGAGGATTTTGCGCCATGAGCTCCAACAAATCATCGCTTACTTCTGTCACTTCAATGCTTGAAAGACGATAACATACGTCTAAAGGAGTCGCGTCCAATAGCATCTTTAGCAAATCCACTAAATTGGTTTGGCGAAAGTGATAGCGTCCGGTATGAATACCCGTTAAAACAATTTCCAAGTGGCCATGCGCCGCTAAATTTTGCGCACTTTCGATCACTTTTTCGGGAATCTGACTGCGTTCAGGGCCACGAGCCAAAGGAATTTGACAATATGTACAATATTGATTGCACCCATCCTGAATTTTCAAAAAAGCGCGATGTTGGCCTTCAAAACTTCCAATGGGCATATCTTCAAATTGCGTTAAATCCGCAATGTTTTCCACTAAGTCTTGCTTATGTCCTGCCATCGCTTCTTGGACACGACTAACCAATTCATTTTTATGCGCTGCGCCTAAAATAAGATCCACGTCGAGCGCTTGACGTTCTTCTTTGGAGAGCGTTTGAGGATAACAGCCCACAACCACTACAAACGCTTTGGGATGTTCACGCCGCAATCGTCCAATACGACGTCGTGATTTAGCCGCAGCGGTATTGGTTACTGTACACGTATTGATCACAATTAAATCTGCCGAAGCGTTAGGATCGGGGCTTTTTTCTATGGATTGATAACCAGCTTTTTCTAACATTTCAGTATAAAAAGCCGATTCGTATTCATTGACCTTGCACCCTAGGGTTTCGAGTTCAAAGTACTTCAAAATGGGTTTCCTTTCCAGTTTCGTTACCTAAATTGGCTTGACTCCAAGCATAATCGGTACAAGCCAAGACATAACAAGCGGCCGTTTCTGCACGCAAAATGCGTGGTCCTAACGAGCAAGGCTCAAAACCAACTTCTTCTAGTTTGAGCGCTTCTTGTGGAGTAAACCCTCCTTCTGGACCAATAACAAAAGTCACTGAAGTATGGGCTGCATCCAACTTTTCTAAAGCCAAACACAAGGGATGGCTTTGATGTTCTTTTTCCCACGCACATACATTAATGGCACTTTTGTATTGAACCAATTCGTTAAGGCGACATGGCCTTTCCAATTGTACTAAGCTTAGGCGATTGGATTGGCGACAAGCTCCCTCAAGAATGCTTTCCCAACGGGCCATTTTACGTTCAATTTTTTTGTCTTCAAGTTGAATTACAGTATTGGTACTCATAAAAGGCACAATTCGTGTGGCTCCTAGTTCTGCGGCTTTTTGAAGGAGCCACTCAAACTTATCGGCCTTAATGAGCGCTGCACAAAGTGTAATCTCTAAAGTTGGAGTTGCATGTAAAGGGAGTTCTTCTACTACTTTTAAATACGGTTTCGTGGTCACTTGGGCTAAAAATACTCGGTGACTTTTATCCACTAACCGAATGAATTCTTTAGAGGTCGTACGCAACACATCAAAGAGATGATGAGCAATTTTGTCCTCCAAAGCAATGGTTTGTCCCACGGCAAGAGGTTCTGACCAAAAAACTTGTTTCACTATTTTTTCTCCGGATTTTCGGACATGGCCAAAAGGGTACGGACATCGTGGCTTTTCAGTTTACGATATTCTCCAGGCCGCATTTGGGCGACATCAATAAAACCAAAGCGGGAACGATGCAACCGACGGACTTCATGTCCTAAAGCTTCCATCATATTTTTAACTTGGTGATTTTGCCCCTCATAAATGGTTAAGTCAAACAATGTACGATCTCTAGCATAGTCCTTATTGCGAATAAAGACTTTTGCGGGGGCAAATGTTTGCCCTTTCCAAGAAAAGCCTTTGCGAATTTTTTTGATATCGTCTTCACTAAGCATCCCTTGTAAGTTAACTTCATACGTCTTGGGCAAATGATAACGGGGATGCATCATTTTATTGGCAAATTGACCATCGTTTGTCAACAAAAGAACACCACTTGTATCGTAATCCAAGCGGCCTACAGGATAAACCCTTGGCGAATCGGGAACATAGTCCATTACTGTTTTACGATCTTTATCGTCTTTGACAGTGGTTACACAGCCTTTTGGTTTATTGAGAACGTAGTAAACCTTTTCTTCTTTGGACAATAAGGTTCCATTGACCATAATCCGATCGTTTCCACTTACTTTCGTACCAAGTGTGGTCACCGTTTGACCATTTACTTTGACTTTTCCAGCCAAAATAAGTTCTTCTGCTTTACGTCTTGAACAAACACCCGATTGGGCAATTACTTTTTGAAGTCGTTCCATGGATTAACCTCCCTATGTGTCCTTATTGTAGGCTCAAGAAGGGTCAAATCCTTCTTTCAAAAGCATAGAAAAAAGAGACGCTCTTCTTGTTCCTTTAAAACCATCATAACCTTTTAGATAGGAACCGATGGTAAACCAATCTTTTATAAAAGTTTAGAAAAGTCAAAAGAAAAAATTGTCAAAATCCCATAATTTCCATTAATAGGAGAGATCTCTTATCAAAAAAATTATATCTTTGAAAGGCCTTTCCAAACAAAAAGTAAATTTTTACCAAATTTAAAGCAATTAAATGTTTTTAATTGCGCTTTCAAAATAAAAACATTCATACAATGTCTCTAGTTTCTTTGCGTGTTTGGAAACAGATGTTTAAAATTTTTAGTGGGCTAATATTCAGGCCACAAGGCCAATGCGCTAAACAGCCCAAATATCAAAAAAGATTGGGAGATACGAGATGAAACGAGCAATTTGGTTTCTAGTAGTCGCTCTTTTCCTATTGTTGGTCATTGAACCCAATTTATCGCACCAAATCCAAGAACCAATCGCAAAAATTCCTCTTTATGATGAAAACGCCGCATTTCGCACCAACAATGATGTAGAAACGCCTTTAGCCAAGTCCAATGCGCTGATTTATATTGATCCTGCGCGGGGAGGAAAGGATAGTGGCTATCGAGGAAAAGGTCAAATAGCTGAAAAAGATTTATTGATGCAACTGGCTTTAGCCATTGGCGATGCTTTAGAAAAGGCTGGATATCGCGTCGAATATTCTCGATGGTACGATAACGTCTTAGCTTGTACCGATGAAGAGAGTTGTGAAAACGCCAGACTTCAAGAAGCCAAAGACTTACAAGCGGATTATGTCTTGGCTTTAGCCATGAATCAGGATTCTTCATTGCAACGGGGCTATTCTCTTTTTACTCAACCCAATGACACATTGGAAACACTAGCTAAAGAATTGGCCAGCCAAATTCAAATCACGAGCTATTCAAGTTTCGAAGGCATTGATACCGATCATTACTTGTCGTTTCCTGTTTTGCGTGATTCATCTATTCCTGCCTTACTTTTACAAACAGGATATATTACCAATCCTTCGGATTATGCCAAACTTGCCGATACTAAGTTTCAAACACGCCTAGCTAATGCGATTGCTCAAGCCTTTCTTAATACCATTAACTAAAAGCAACAGCTTAAAGTGGTGGGTTTTTATCGCTCTTTCTCCTTGACTTTTATTTTTTTCTTTTTCTGGTCTACCGAGATTTTATCCTACGCCTACAATAGGTTTTAGAAAAAGAAGAAAAGAGGAGATGGTATGAGTACCAAAGATATTTTCCAAGGCCATATTTTCTCTGTCATCCAAAAACAAATGGATGTTAACGGTCAATGGCTTTGGCGAGATATTGTAGTTCATCCAGGTGGGGCCGCCGTGTGTGCGATTTTGGATGGAAAAATTTTATTGGTCAAGCAAAGCCGTGCGGCTTTAAATGGCCAAGAAACCTTAGAAATTCCTGCAGGAACCTTAGATCCAGGTGAAGCGCCGGATGTGACTGCTTTACGTGAACTGAACGAAGAAACGGGATATACCGCTGATCATCTTTCTTTGATCAGTGCCTTCTGGCCGACTCCAGGATATGACACCGAAGTTATCTATGTTTATTATGCCCACAATGTGCAAAAAGCTCTAAACCGCTTGGCTATGGATGATACGGAAGACATCACTTTACTTTGGATGGACTTAGAACAAGCCTACGCCAAAGTAAAAGATCAAACTATTCGAGATGGAAAAACCATTTTGGCGATTCAATATGCCATGCTTCAAAAAGCGGGCTTTTGATCGTTAAGAACGTAAAAACAAAAGGTGTAAGGATTTTGGCTTTTAATAGGCTTTCCTTCCCTTTTAAAATCAGCCCTCTTAGTTGTAAAAGAGAAGTATAGAAAGGAGATCTTCATTGAAAAATTTTATTTTTATTTCCCCAAACTATCCAGAAAACTATTGGATGTTTTGCCGCGGCTTAAAAAAAGCTGGAGCGCGGGTATTAGCCATTATCGACACCGATTATGACAATCTTAAACCGGAATTGAAACAAAACATTGATGCTTGGTATAAAGTATCCTCTTTCCATAACTATGAAGAGGTATATAAGGCTGTAGCCTACTTTGCCTATAAATTTGGAAAACCGGATTGGATTGAATCCAACAACGAAGCTTGGTTGGACTTAGATGCCCATTTACGTGATGACTTTGATGTCACTTCGGGTTTCTCTTTAGAACAAATTCGCGTCTTTCAATCGAAATCAGGAATGAAGAAGTTTTATGAAGATGCAGGTCTTCCAGTAGCGCCTTATGCTTTACCAGCTACTTTAGAAGATCTTGAAAAATTTGCTAAAGAGCATGGATATAACTTAGTTTTAAAACCGGATGTAGGAGTAGGAGCGAGCCATACTTGGCATATCCACAACAAAGAAGAACTCAAAAAGTTCTGGGAAGAAGCCCAAAAGCTCAATCAACAAATGATTGTAGAATCCTTTGTGGATGGAACCATCAAAACATTAGATGGAATTGCCGATGAACAGGGAAAGATTCGTTTCTTAGCTAGCATGGGTTATGTCTCCAACTGTATGGATTCAGTTCAAAACCACGATTCCATTGGCTCTTACTATAATTTTGATATTTCCGATCAACATCGTGAAATTGCTCAAAAAGTAGTGGACTCCTTTGGAATTAAAAACCGCTTTTTTCATGGTGAATACTTTGTACTCAATTCCGATCACAAAGGTCTTGGGAAAAAAGGAGATTTAATCGGCTTAGAAATGAACTTCCGACCACCTGGAGGATTTTGTCCAGATTTAATTAACTATAGTTACGATATTGATGTTTATGACTTATGGGCTCAAGTTGTCATGAACCAGTCTTGTCCGACATATGATAAAGCCAAATATTCTGCCGCTTTTGTTGGCCGTCGTACAGGCCTTGATTATACGAAGTCTTTAGATGAATTAACGAATAAATACCAAAAGGAATTACTCGGCGTAGAAATTTTACCTCCCGCTTTTGCGAGTGCTATGGGAGATATCACCATTAAAACGCGCTTTACTACCCCTGAGCAACGCGATGAATTCTATAAAGACTCTTTTAGTAGAAAGTCTGATGCTGCGTGATTGTTAAACATGATTTGTATGCGCCTACGTTAGATCGCAATGTGACCATTCACATGTATTTACCCGATACCTACTTGCATTCTCAACAACAATATCCTGTGCTTTACATGTTTGATTAAAAGACTTCCGCACACTCCTGACTTTAGTCGCGAGTATGGAAGTTAACTAGTCAGTAGGCTTAGAAATGAGTCTGTAGAGGCATTTTACAAATGTCCAACAAAGAAATCGAATTGCTGGAAACCCCTAAAGCTAGCCAAACTACAACAAAAGGTTGAAATACGCTTAATTGTGAATGTGGCGAAAGCAGAAAAAATTGACTAGATGGCATATGGTTAAATCCTAAGTGCTAAATACAATGGGCAATCAGCAGCGAAGCTCCAAATAGGAGAACGTTCAACGACTATCCTTCGTGAGAGGAGTAGGAATCGAGTGATTCCGAAGTGGTTTCGCCGTACTGGGTCATGCCAACGGATAAGATATAGTCTGTGCTTACATGAAAGTGTAAGAAGTTCATAAGAGAACTGCACAAAAGTAACGAATTTGTGTGAACGACACCTCAAATGACTTATTCTTTATTTATGTTACTCTTTAACTCCCAATTGAAAGGAGCAACTTTATGGAAAAAGCTTATAAGTTCAGAGCATATCCAAATGAGAAACAAAGAACTTTACTAGCTAAAGCATTTGGTTGTTCCCGGTTTGTATAACTATTTTTTAGATTTAAAAATCAAATTGTACGAAGAAGAAAAGAAATCTCTTTCTTATGCAGAAGCCTGAAGAATGCTTACTCAGTTAAAAAGAGATCCAGATTATGAATGGCTTCAAGAGCCAGATAAATGTGCTTTGCAAAACTCTTTAAGAGATTTAAATCGGGCATTTCAAAACTTCTTCCAACATGGATTTGGGTATCCCAAGTTCAAATCTAAAAAGACTCATAGATATTCCTATAGATCTAGCTGTTCAAATAACAATATTCGTTTTGGACATAATTTCATTAAGTTACCCAAACTAGGTAAGGTGAAGGTTCGAGATCAGCAAATTCCTTATGGACGGATCTTGAACGCTACGATTTCACAAGAGCCAGATGGGAACTACTCCATTTCTCTTTGTGGCACCGATGTTCCTGAGAAGGAATATGAACCTTGTGAAAATAACTTAGGTATTGATGTTGGTTTAAAAGATTTTTGTGTGATGAGTGATGGAACATCCATTCCTAATCCAAGATTTCTCGCTCAATCTGAAAAGAAACTTGCTCGACTCCAAAGAAGTCTTTCTCGAAAAACAAAAGGAAGATCAAATTGGAATAAGGCAAGAATCAAAGTAGCTAAACTTCACACAAAGATTACAAATCAACGCAAAGACTTTTTAAAGAAGTTGACCACCGAGATTGTTCGAAACAATGAAGTGATTTGTGTAGAAGATCTAAACGTATCTGGGATGGTCAAGAATCACAATTTAGCTAAATCTATTTCAGATGTATCTTGGTATGAATTTTCTAGGATGCTTGAATACAAATCGAATTGGCATGGAAGAAAATTTGTCAAAGTAGACAGATTTTTTCCTAGTTCTCAACTCTGTTCAGAATGTGGATTCAAAAATGAATCAGTAAAAGATCTTTCTGTGCGAGAGTGGGGTTGCCCTAACTGTGGAATTCACCATAATAGAGACCACAATGCGGCAATCAATATCTTAAATGAAGGATTAAAAGTTATAAGGGCTTGATAAATAAAGAACCGTAGGAAGGGGATAGCCTAGAGATACTTAACTCAATAGAGTTATTGACTAGGAATCTTATAAGAGTTACGAGGTTAAAGAACCTCGTGACTTTAGTCATGAGAGGTTCAGGGCCATAATTTGTTTTATGACGAAGATGCGACGTATGGGCGTTCTTGGCGATTGTTAAATCCTTTGCAGGATTTACCAGAAGACATCATTGTAGTGGGGATTGAGTGTGCCCATGAAGGCAACGATCGCCTCATTGAATATGCTCCTTATCCCTTTTACGATATGGAATTTGGTGGACATCTTCCAGCCAAAGGAAAACAGACGATGGAATTTATCGTTTACACTTTAAAGCCCTATATCGATATGCACTTTCCCACTTTGCCTGATCGCAATCACACTTGGATCGGGGGATCGAGTTGTGGGGGATTAATGAGTCTTTATGCTTTATACGCTTGGTCTAAAACGTTTTCCAAAGCTTTGGCTTTATCTCCTTATGTATTGCCAAGTGAGTCTTCCATCTTATATTGGGCCAGCCATGTACGGATTAAGCATCCATCTTCCCTTTATCTTTCTTGGGGAGCCCAAGAAGGCAACACGGGCCATGAGTTCATCCAAGAAACCAAAGCGTTAACCACTTTAGCCAATATTTTGCTGCGTAAAGGAGTCAAAATTGAGTTTGATGTTTATCCCTTTGGAGAACATTGTGAAGCCCAATGGGAAAGCCAAGCGACCACCTTTCTGAGGTTTTTGTTGCGATGAATCGCAAACCAGTCATTCAAAAACTTCCTGCTTTTTCTGGTCGTACGCTGATCATTTCCGATATCCATGGTCGGTTGGATTTGTATGAAGCTCTTTTAAAAAAGTGCCATTACATTCCTGGTCAAGATCGCTTAATTTTGTTGGGGGATTTAATGGAAAAGGGGAGCCAAAATCTAGAGTTGGTGCATCTGTTGATGAAACAGGCCCAATTTCCCAATGTCTATATGACGATGGGCAACTGCGATTTTGTGGCTAAAAACGTCTTATATTCCTATCGCCTTGAGTTTTTACGGGAAGTGTTATTAAATCGTTCCCAATCCCTAATTCATGAAATGATCCAAAGCCTTGGGTTACCTTCTCTTGATGCGCAAACGGACATGGATCAATTGGCTGCTACGTTACGGAAGCACTACTTAAAAGAACTCGCTTTTTTAAACGATTTACCTCATGTTTTAGTCAGTTCAAAGGCTATTTTTGCCCACTCTGGCATTATCGATGAGGACACTTATGCTTCCGACTTTCGGTATATTATGGCTAACTATCATTTTGGCCGCCAAGAACATCACTTTTCCAAACCCGTGATCGTTGGACATATGCCGGTAAGCGAATATTGTCCGACCATTGCTTGTTTCAATCCACGTTTCGATCGAGAAAAAAACATCATATTTATTGATGGTGGCAATCAAGTTAAACGGGCTGGACAACTCAATGCTTTAATTGTTTGGAACGATGATTTTAGACTGGATCATTTGCGTTTTGAATGTGTAGATGATTTACCGCTGGTTTTTGCTAAGACTACTACTCATCCTCATACTCCAGATCCCTTTTTTGTGACCTGGGCCGATGGAATAGTCGAAGTATTAGAGGATCACTCAAAAAGTGCTTTAGTTTATTCAACTGCTCTTGATCGTCAAATTGAAGTGGAAAAAGCCTTTTTGGTTCAAGAAAAAGATCACTTACGGGCTTCTAATTTCACCAACTATGAAATGCCTCTTGAAAAAGGGGAGATCGTTTCCTTAGTCAACCTTTGGGAGGACAAAGCTCAGGTAAAGAAGAATGGCCAGCTAGGCTGGACCTATCGATCCAATTTAGATATTGATCCCACTCTTGTTTCTTTTGATTTACGTTAATGGCTAGAAACTTATCCTTTAAGTTTCTAGCTCTTTTTATTTCTCCAATTTTTTTGAGCTATAGGAAATTAAAATTCAACAGAGTATAAATTTCAAAAATGAGAAAATATTAAATAAAAATTTAGTTTAAAAATAAATTTATGTTTTGATAAGGTGAAGAAAATCTTTAATTTGCATTTTGGTATTTATATAGTTTCTAAAAGACAGATACAGAGATTTTCTTAGATTATAGAACTCCCTCAATAGCGAAGTGGGAAAAAGAAATCGAGATTTTAAAACGATCGGTTGGCTACCAATGGTTGAATAAAAAAAAGCTTTCTTATTCCCTTGAAAGATAGAGAAAAAAGAAAGGAATTTTATGCGAAAGCTCGTCATAATTGCGACGGCTCTTTCTATGGTGCTACCTCTGCCGATTTTAGCTAAAGAAGAGATGGGCAAAGAGCTAAGCCCACAAAATGTCCAATCCGAACCTATGGTTTTGGAAACGAGAGAAGATGAAGACCCACTATGTATCTTCCATATGACATGTGAAGAAGGTGAGGAAGAATTCTATATTTATAGATTTCGAATTGGTACTGAAGTCCAGTTTCCTCTTCTTCCTAAAGACTATGTGAATTTGTTTCCTAGCGATATTTTAGAGAGTTATGATTTTTTAGATCTTCCAAATTTACAAGAGACCGATTTTACAACAAATAAGGATAAAAAGATCAACATTAAAGCAACTCCAAGATCATCCTCTTCAATAACTCAATTGGATTCGAATTTCCCAGTTCTTTTTCAAGTTACTTATACTGGTCATGGATGGGCTCAAACCACTTTTCTATCTTCGAAAGTGAGCCTTTAAAAGAAACAATTTTAACTATAGATGAGCAACAATTTAATGCGGAATATAATGATTCTTATTTTTGTCTAACTACGAATACTCTTTCCTCGCAAGATATTATTCCTATTAAAAATGGGAATGAAATTTTAGCTTACCTCATTAAAGTTTCGGTGCGAGATAAAACCTACAATGAACTTCAAGACTCACTGGTGACTTTAGACTTTGGAAAAAGTGAAGCTCAGAATTATGGCTTAAAGTTTTCCGTTCCGTATTACACAGTGAGTCTAGAAGAGCGTGATCTTTTACTGGGCATAGGTGAATGGAATGATGAAGGTATTGGATGGTACGGAATGCCTTTAGCCTAGACTTGTACCTTCTTATCTTTTAGCCACACTTAAAAAAAGCCGCTTTCAAGGATTTTCCTTGAAGCGGCTTTTTCAATTTCTGTTTAGCTTAAAGCGTCCTGGCTTTCTTCATCTTCTGCTTGTTCTTTGGCATTTTCTTCCGCTGCTTTAGAAGCATCCATAGCTAACTGAAAGTATTGACAAAGAGTGGAGACGGCTTGTTTAGAGGTATGCCAGCTTGTGACTAAACGAATGACAATGTTTTGATCCCAATAGGTCCAAGTTTCAAAATCCACTTTATCTTTTAAGTAATCGAATTGAACTTGATTTAAGACTAAGAAAATTTGGTTAGTCGTACTTCGCATAAACAAGGGATAGCCAAGACTAATGGCTTCATCTTGAATTCTTTTAGCAAGATCATTGGAATATTTGGCACACTTAAAAAAATCATCATTTTCAAATAAGCCAATAAATTGCAAACCAATGAGCCATCCTTTAGCTAAAATGGCTCCACTTTGTTTTTGAACATAGCGGAAATAAGGCTTTAGCTGATCGTTGACGATAACGACGGCTTCACCAAACAACGCCCCGTTTTTGGTTCCGCCAATTGAGAATAAATCTGCCCAATTAGCCAAATCAGCAAGAGTATAATCTACTCCACTCATTAAGGCTTGCCCTAACCGCGCTCCATCGATCATTAAATACAATCCATAATCGCGACAAACGCCACAAATGGCATCGAGTTCTTCACGGGTATAAACAGTTCCTAGTTCTGTAGCGTTCGATAAATAAACGAGTTTTGGCACGATAAAAGCATTCGGATCGCTATTGACAGCCTCTACGGTCTTTTTAATCGAACCAGCTGTAAGTTTTCCAGTGCTATTGGGAATACTAATGATCTTATGACCACTCGCTTCTACCGCTCCTGCTTCATGTTGCAAAATATGAGCCGTATCCGTACATAATACGGCCTCATAAGGACGCAAGACATGACGGATCATCACAATATTGGTTAAAGTTCCAGAAACAATAAAGTGAATATCCACCTTTACATCACCGAGCTTTTGACAAATTAAATCGGCTGCTTTTTGGGAGTACTCATCTTTTCCATATCCTGGATTGGATTGTTCATTGGCTTGCGCGAGTAGCTTCATGATGGGTTCAATGCAACCTTCTCCATAATCGTTGCGAAAGAAAATCATAAAAAATCCCCTCTTCTTTTCGGTTTTCTTGATGTAAACGGACGTTTTATCCCTTGTCAAACGAAACCAATCAAAGAATCTTTTTCGTTTGGTATGAAACGCTTCGTTTAAAAAGCTTTTCTAGCAACCATATGCTAAAAAAGCCAAAATACTAATCATTTTAATAATGCCATGGAATAGGCTGGAAGATTGAGAGTCTGGTCGGTTTTTGTGATTTCGTCCGTTCCAGTCAATAAAACGCCGCCCAGTTCGGCCGGTAAGTCAGAAATGGTAATAAACGAAACATCAACGGTTTGAGGCTGGTCTGATAAATTAAAGATTAAAACCGTTTCCGAACCATTGATCTTACGATCCAAAATGAGTACTTGATCGGTAGAAAATTCTTGGCTAACCGTCATAGGCGCCTGAGCAATCGACTTGTAGGAATTGCGTAAAAGAATTGCTTGTTGAACAAAGTTTAAAATGGACGAACCATCTTCAAGTTGCTCTTCTAAATTGCCAAACAATAAATCCAATTCTGGCTCTTCTTGATCTTGAGATCCCTCTTGATTTCCTTCTAAAGCTTTGGCTACGAGATCGGCTTGACTTGAGGATAAACCAAGTTCATCTCCTGCTGTGATAAAGATTTGGCCATTCATCATTAAAATCAAAGCGAGAGCCATTTTATATTGAGGAAGACGTGATTCCGATTTCAATAAGTCTAAAGAGCCATCGCTATTGTTCAAAAAGAAGGCACACATATTATCTGTTCGCGTGGTTTGGCTTTCTAAGTACATTCCAAGATCTTTAGCACTAATGGCTCCCGTAACCGCTTTGGCAATCATTCCATCGGCTCCAGAAGCGGAAGTATCGGCGGCAAAAGCCGGAATTTGACTCATGGGATCCGTCCATGAATCAAAAGAAAAGACATTAATGACTTGATCGTTGCGCTCATAGGTAATGGAACTAAACCATTCTACAAACTGAGCATCCTTTTCAGAGGATTCACCTGGATACAAATTTTCATAATCCTCTACATAAAAGCCACCTACACCAAGAGCAAAATATTCTTCTACTGCGGTAATAATAAATTGGCGCCAAACGGAGCTTTCTAAGTTAATCCGCGGACTGTCTGTTTGAGGAAAAGCTTGATAAAAATAAGACGTATCCCCAATACGAATCCATTCTGGATCATTTTCCTTATTTTGCTCCACATAAAACATATCGAATAAAACGGGATCCTTTTGATACGGATCTTCACCTTCCTGGAGACCTGCAATTAACTCCGTAAGAGCAATAAACTGCCCACTTTCTTTGGAAATACAAGTAAAATCCATAGCGAGCATGACAGGCAGATTAAGAGACTTGGCTTGTTGACAAAATTCTCCTAGCTCTTCTAAAGTCCCTAGTCCAGGACTAATTGCTCCAAATTCCATTGGAGCATTGGCTGAATCACGTAAAAGAACGTCATTCAAAAGAATGCCACTCATATTCAAATCTTCAATACTATTCAAGTCTCCATCCGATAAAAGAGAAAGATCTTGAAGAATATGGGAGAGACTCCCCTCTCCATTGTCTCCTGCAAACAAAATGGGATTGATGTCATACCATAAACGCATCTCATTGTTTCCATCCACGATATTTCGGGTATTGATCTTTTCCATGAGAGTTAAAGGAGTCACAACGGCTTCTTTTTTAACTTGGCTACAACCGCTCATTGAGAGAAGAAGTGTGGCACAAAGGGTAAGAGAAAAAAATTTCTTCATTACTTGGGGTAAAAGACCCTACTTGGTAGGGAATACCACCCAAACCTCCTTTCTATGAGGTAAGTAAATGGATAATACAAGTTTAAAGGGAAGAAAATATCTTCCCGTTTATTATACCGAATTGAGAAGAGGCAAAAAATCGAGAGGAAATGAAAAAGAAAGATCCTACTTAAGTACTGGATTAAATAAAATTTGAATACCTAAAGAAGTCCCTTATATAGGATTCTTTTTTAGAAAATAGAAGATAATTGGTTTTCCTCAAATAATAAATCACTCATCTCGGTTTAAAAACTGCAAAACTTTTTGGGAAAAATCCTTTGCTTCTTCATACGTTCCATGACCAAAATTTTGATAAACGAATTGCTCACTTTTAGGAATTTGAGCTACAAGCTCTAAAAAAGCTTTAGGCCCCACAATTTGATCTTTTCCTCCCGCTAAAACTAAAGTTTTACATTGAACTTTAGGCAGTTCTAAATAGGCATTATGTTCTAAGCACGATTGAGCTTGAATCAAAAATCGTTGAAAATTATTTGGTTTTCCAATTAAGCCTAACAGGGGAAGAAGGAATTGATACTTTTTTTGGTACTTATCAGAATAGGTCTTTTTCGCTGTATCCATCATCAAGGCTCGATAGTCATCAGCTTTTGCCATAGTCATCCAATTTTTCACCACTTCCTGGAGAGTTTCGTTGGGTTGGCTACAGGTCACTACTAATACGAGTTTTTGAACGAGTTTCGGATGATCAATGGCTAAATATTGCGCAATCATTCCACCTTGTGATACTCCCATAACATCAGCGTTGGTAAGACCAAGAGCTTTCATAAATTTGGCTTGATCATTGGCCATATCACGGGTCGAATAATTTGGCGGTAGTTGATTTTTTCGACTACACACAAAAACGGTGTAATCTTTGGTATACGCTTTATAAGTCCAAGCTAAAGGTAAAGCAAATCCTTTTACTGTTCGTAGTCCATCGGATAGACCAGGAAGAATCACCAAAGTTTTCTTCCCTTGACCAAAGGAGATGTAGTCCATGGTGGTATCCTCAATTTGAAATTTTTTATTTTTCGCTTGAAAGAACATAAAAATTCCTTTCTAGACTTCTAACTTAAATCCTTCTTCAATCTTTACCTTAAAAACAATAGATCATTTATATAATTTTTCTTTTATATAGGATTAACTAAGAATGCTGTTAGATAAATATCCTTGAACCTTCCTTTAAATAAC
>CAYMGC010000021.1:0-20488 GCA_964389885.1 uncultured Erysipelotrichaceae bacterium
CCTTACGGTTAGGATTTAGACAGCTTAAGCTGCTTTTCAGTCTTCTGTATTTTCCCACTGTAAACAGGGGATTGCATAGTATTTTCTAAAAGACTGTAGTATCCCGATACTAAACAGAATAGGAATCACTTGGAACTTATCCTGCGCCATCAGGACAAATATTTGAACTCTCTATAACCATATTACAGAAACAAAGAGTAAGCGATATTTTAAATAAATTAAACTTTATTTTAAGATATATTTAATCTCATAAAACTATTGAAACACCCAAAGCCCAGAGCAACTCAGCTTAAGCTTCGAAGGTATTAACGTAGTTCTCGAAGAAGGCTAATCAACAACGGGAAAGCCCATGACTTGAGTCATGAGTTATTGACAAAAATAACTTCTCCTTTCTTTGTTATCTATTTTACACTCAAACGATTTAAAGAAAGGATCGTGAAATCAAGAAGCGAAAAATCAAAAAATAGACTCCCTTTTACTAAAAAAAGACTGTGGAAACACCAACAGTCTAGAAATTTTGGTCTAAAGAGTTACCGAATAGGTACTATCCAAAAGGAGCGCAGGAACCATCGGTTTCTTTACACTTTTTCGTTTCCGAAAACTTGAGATATAACGCTCCATAGCAAGTTCCACTTTCTGACTTATAAAGCGAATCATTAAAGAGGCATCATTCGTATCCAAAAAGGTCCACAACGCTTTAGAGTAGAGATCTTTGTCGCAGGGATCATAAATTACAATAGGAGGATATCCATTTTCCATTAACTCAATATTCAAAAGAACTTGGGCTGTACGGCCATTGCCCTTTTGAAAGGGGTGTAACCCTTGAAATTCCACGTATAAGCGTGCAATTCGTTCAATAGGATGCATCGTTTTTTTGCGTTGGGTATTGATATTGAGTAAATCATTGACTTGCGGTTCAATTAAGTCCAAAAGTATAGGGTTCAGATCTGTTTCCTTTAAATACACTTTGACTTTTCGATACCGTCCTTTGTGGAGCGGATCGTCCAATAAAAGCAAGGAATGAATGGTACGAATACTGTTTTGAGATAAAGGCTTTCGTCCACCAGCACAACTTTGCCCATATTGCATCGCATCATGACAACCCATCACCATCATATGTTCGTGAAGCGAATGGTTAACAATCACATTTCCGGCTAAAATTTCATCCACTTCTTCTTGATCAAAGGTTGCGCCCGCTTCTAAAGCACAAGACCACGTGAATTGATGTAAAAAAGCGGAATCCCATCCGATTAATCCTAAGTCCTCAGGAAATTCAGCCATCATATTTTTTAGAAAATCTAGGCGAGTAAAATCATTATACTTTCTTGCCTCCGCTCCTCTAACGTTTCGCACCCGTTCATCTCGGGGTTTTTCGGTGGTGTCAGGAATTAAATAGCGTCTTCCTTGTTGAATCATGCCGCGAATACGTCCTTGGGAACACAGAAATCGGACTCGACGATCCGAAATTCCCCATTTCTGGGCTGCCTCCATTACCGTCATATATTTCATAGCCCATCACCTTACGCCTTCTGAAGGTATTGCCTCTTTATTATAGAAGGGAGATAAATTTTTTTAGAAAGCGATGACCGCACCGCCCCAAGAAGGAAAAACATGGATTAAGCCGATCTAAGTGTTAAAGAAGGATAAGCTTCTTGAACCTCTTCTAAAGTGGGGAGTCGATGACCGGTTAAAAGATTTCTCGGTAAATGACAATAGCCAGTGGGATGAACATCCAAATACTTTTGATGTTCTGATTCAGCTTGGCAATAATTGATGAGTGGTTTTACTTCAATAGCAATAGGCTTGGAAAAATGTGTTTGTAAGTCTTGAAGCATTTCCTCTGCTATGGCTTTTTCTTGGGTATTTTGAACATAAATACCTGTGCGATAGTTGATACCAATATCATTTCCCTGTCGATTGATCGACGTTGGATCTACACTCGCAAAATAAGCAGCTAAAATTTGGGCTAAGGAAATGGTATCGGGATAGTCGATTTTTACCGCCTCTGCATGACCACTTCCAGCACATACTTGACGATAAGTGGTCTGCGCTGTAGAGCCATTTACATATCCCACTTCCGTTTTTAATCCGGGAAATTGATCAAAGAATTTTTGAAGCCCCCAAAAGCAACCTCCTGCTAAAACAATTGTATTCATTCCGATTCTCCTCTCTTTGGTAAATTTTTCTGCTTTTATTTTGAACCTTAGAACCCACCTACCGAAACATAAAAAACCGGGATTTTATTCCTCCCGGTTTGTAGTACGGTTGTTGCAACGGTTTTTTAACGTTTGGCTTGGCTTAAATTTTGGCAATTTGGTCGAAGGAATTTCCATCTTTTCTTTGGTTACAGGATTAATGCCCATACGACTTTTGCGATCAAAAATGATGAATTTTCCAAAACCAGTAATTTCAACGGTTCCTTCTGAAATTAAGGCTTGTGACATCTCTTCAAACAAAGTATTGACGATTTCGGTCGCTTCTTTTTTCTTGAGATGATATTGCGAATACAAGGTTTCCACAAGAGAATCTTTGTTTACATATTTCGCCATATTAAAACTCCTTCTTTAACTCACGCAACATTAAATCATTGGCGCAGTTTTTGGGTTCCTTGCCTTCGTATAAAATTTGGTATACCTCTTCACAAATTGGCATATCGATGTTTTCTCTTTTGGCTAAATCATGAACGACTTTTGCAGTTCGTACCCCTTCCGTAGTTTTGGTGTTGGTTTCCAAAAAGTGATGAACATCGTTTTCTTGTCCAATTTGTTTTCCGGCTTGAAAGTTTCTAGAATTTTCAGAGGAGCAGGTAACAATCAAATCCCCAATTCCTGTTAGGCCAATGAATGTTTGAGGATTCCCTCCAAAATGAGTTCCAAAACGAATCATCTCTTGTAAACCACGTGTAATTAAAGCGGCTCTTGTATTGTCTTTGTAGCCAAGTCCCGCAATAATGCCACTGGCAATCGCCATAACATTTTTAACGGCTGCCCCAAGTTCACTGCCAATTTCATCATCGGCTGTATAAATACGCAAAGCATCATTGGAGAACAATTCTTGGACAATTTTAGCATCTTCTTCGTTTTGGGAAACGGCATCAATGGAGGTCAATTGACGAACAACGACTTCTTCCGCATGTGAAGGGCCAATTAAAGATACAACAGAGGATAACTTTTCAGCGGGAACCACACGACGAATGACTTCGCTCATTCGTTCATCAGTTTTGGGGTTAAAACCCTTGGCTACATTGACAAAAATAACGGGATGATCAATGTATTCAGCTGCTTTTGAAGCTACGGATTCAATGGCTTGTGTGGGGACGGCTAACAAGACAATATCGGCATCTTTAATCGCATTCCAATCGGTGGTCGCTTTTAAATTGGGATTGAGTTTTACACCAGGGAAATACTTCGAGTTTTCATGATTGTTGTTGATGTCATTGACTTCCTCGTCCATAACACCGATTAATTCAACAGGTTGTTCGTTATCCGCAAGCACTTGAGCTAATGCGGTTCCCCAACTTCCACTACCAATAACGGCTGTTTTCATAACTGTTCAGGAACCCCCTAAAGTGGGCCCTGATCCTCCTTTCTTCGTAAAACTGGTTTAAACCTTTAACGCTTACGAGCACTAATGTGAATCGGGGTTCCTATGAACCCAAAGGATTCACGTAATTTATTTTCTAAATATCGTTTATAAGAAAAATGAAAGAGTTCGGGGTCATTTACGAAAATCAAAATAGATGGAGGGGAAACAGCAACTTGTGATGCATAGTAGATACGCAATTGTCGGCCATTGTGGGGTTTTGGCGGATTCATCATTTGAGCATCCATAATGACATCATTCAAAACGTTCGTGGCGACACGCATCGTGCAGGCCTCATGGACTTGATCGATCAAAGGAATTAAACCACTTACCTTGGCTTTAGTTAAAGCGCTGACAAAAGCGATGGGCGCATAAGAGAGATATTTGAATTCTTCGCGAATTTTTTTGGTAATTGCATTCATCGTTTTGTCGTCTTTTTCTACCGCATCCCATTTGTTATAGACAATGATGACACCTTTTCCAGCTTCATGGGCTAGACCGGCTACGTGCTTATCTTGATCGCGAATTCCTTTTTCTCCATCGATCAAAAACAACACCACATCAGCTCGATTGATGGCTGATACCGCGCGCAACACCGAATACTTTTCTACGCTTTCATACACTTTTCCACGTTTGCGCATTCCAGCTGTATCGATGATGACATAATCACGGCCATCATAGCGAAATGGGGTATCAATTGCATCACGTGTTGTTCCTTCGACATTGGATACAATGGAGCGTTCCTCATTAAGAATGGCATTGACTAAAGAGCTTTTCCCTACGTTTGGCTGACCAATAACGCAAAATGTGGTCATCCCATCATACGATTTGAGCTTTTTATCCGGCAAATCTTTGACGATTTCGTCAAGTACTTCTGCTACGCCCGTTCCATGAGCTGCGGAAAGAGGAATTGGATCACCAATTCCGAGTTGGTAAAAGTCATAGACTCCAAGACGTAAATTTTCATTGTCAGCTTTGTTTACCGCTAAAACCACAGGCTTTTGAGATCGATTGAGTTTGCGAGCAATCGCAATATCATCTTCTGTAACACCTTCTACAGCGCTTACTAAAAATAAAATGACATCGGCTTCTTCAATGGCAATGTCCACTTGCATATTGATTTCATCGCCAAAAGCTTGGTTTTCAATTTGAATTCCGCCTGTGTCAATCAAATAAAATTCTTGAGTTAGCCATTCAGCTGTTCCATAAATTCGATCGCGGGTTACGCCTGGCATATCATCCACAATGCTTTTGCGTTCACCGAGGATGCGATTAAAAACAGTCGATTTCCCAACATTTGGGCGGCCAACAATCGCAACAGTTCCTTTTATCATTGTAATAGCGGATTGGATACCCATGAGATCATGAGAGGAAAATCCGCGCCTTCCTTCCTGTTATCTATCCATTAGCATCTGTTAATTTCCTTCAAGAGAATGGACTTTTTTCCTAAAAATACGGATTGGACACCCGTGACTTCAGTCATGGGTTATTGACACTCTTTGGGATCAAGTATCCGTCTTTGGGATAAAGCTTGCTCAACCACGGATTTTAAGGCGAGAAGTGTTTGATCAAAATTCAAATGACTTGAATCCACCAGTGTGGCTTGTTCACTTTTTCTCAAGGGATTTTCTTTTCGATTCATATCTCGTTGATCACGTTGCAAAATATCGGCTAGCACTTCTTCATAAGGAATCATTTTGCCCTTTTGAGCATCTTGAAGCATGCGCCGTTTGGCTCGAGCTTCTGGAGCTGCATCTAAATAAATTTTGACTTCCGCTTGAGGCAAAACGACATCACAAATATCACGCCCGTCCACAATAAAACCTTTAGAAGCAGCAATTTGTTGTTGAAGAGCGACGAGTTTTTGGCGCACTTCTGGCAAAACGGAATATTGAGAGGCGAGTTGAGAAACTTCAGGGGTGCGAATGGCTTGGCTTACATCTTGATGATTAAGAAGAACTTTATCTTGGTAAGACATGTCCAAATCAATCGCCTGAAGCGCTTGAACAAGAGCTTCGCTAGAAGTGGGAGCAATCCCTTGTTGATGCAAGGCTAAAGCAACAGCTCGATACATTGCACCAGTATCGAGATGAATTAAGCCATATTCAGCGGCCAAAGCATCGGCTAAGGAACTTTTGCCCGCACCGCTTGGGCCGTCTATGGCGATATTAAAAGAGTTCATCAAAATAGTCTCCTTTCAGCTTAGAAATTTGAAAAGCTTAAAAAGAGAGATTAGAAAATACCAAGTTTTGACATAAAGAAGATCGTCAATAAAATCAGCAACAGCAAAATGACACAGCATACTACCATAAAAATAACTGCTGCGGTGTTGGCTGATTGACTATTGTCCTGACTTTTCGTTCCTTTATTGGTCGTTTTCTTCGCCGTTTGGCCTTGACTGGATTTCGTTTGTTTGGCTGATTTGGTTGGAGTGCCATTTTGTTTTGCCTTTTTAGGCTGTACCACAGGAACTTCTTCTTGATATTCTTCGTTTTCCTCTTCCTCCATGAAAGATTCCTGTTTTTTTCTTTGGAATTTCTGGAAGAAAGAAGCCATAGGATTGGTTGAGACTTCCTCTTCTTCAAAGTCTTCTTCCACAGGCTCTTGGTAGTCTTGAGAAGGGGCCGATCGATTGGTGAAGGGCAGTTCTGGACCATCGTCTTCCTCTACAAAGTAGGAATTCTTCACGGCCACTTGGGCTGTAGAAAACAGCCCTTCTAAGGATTGATTATCAAGAGTCTTTTCTAAATCCTCTTGGCCGCCCTCAATTTGATTGACTTGACGCTGGGCTTTACGTCGTTTTCGACGATTATTGTTAAACAATATAGGCTTTTCTTTGGTTTTTTCTTGGTCTTCTACAACTTCTACCATTGGTTCTGGAGTCTCTGCAGATTGCCCTGGAGTAAATAAATCTAAAAAATCTGGCTCTTCACTTTGTGCTTTTTTGGATTGTGTTTGATTTACTTTGGGCTGACGGGAACGAG
Organism: uncultured Erysipelotrichaceae bacterium; assembly: GCA_964389885.1. Taxonomy (GTDB): domain Bacteria; phylum Bacillota_I; class Bacilli_A; order Erysipelotrichales; family Erysipelotrichaceae; genus Allobaculum. The sequence goes on from CAYMGC010000021.1 coordinate 6,567, forward strand.
AAGAAGAACTTCCCGAAGGCCCTGCAGCTTGATTGGTCATGAAACTGGACAAATCAGAACCATAAAAATTACGGGTAGTCCCGCCGATCTCTTCATCTTGTTCCATGGTTTCAAAATGAACGGAACGGCGAGCGGCAGCTTGTTCTTGGGAAGATAAATCATGGAGAATTTGCATTTGGGTATCATCCGTAACAAGTTCTCCATTATCGAGATTGTATTGCTTCACTTCACCAAGCAAGTCTTCGATAACAGGGCCCCGCGCTTTTTGATCCGTTTTAAAATCGGGAGCGGCCATGCGGGGTGAGCGCACTTGTTTGGGAGTAACTTGGGGTTCACTTTCCTGCTCAAGCGAATCACGCAGATTTTGGTACTTCTCTTTTCGAGATAGTTTGGCCATCTGTTTTCGGGCTGATCGTGGCAAGCATGAGCGGAAAAGCCCGAACCCTCCTTTCTCTAAATGATGTCAAATCTTTGGTGAACAAGCTGGATATTGAAAATTTTAATTTTCAATGTCCAGCTTGTCCTTACTCTCAATAAATTAAGAGTTGGCTCCTGCTTCTCAATGCACTTTGCATTATATCAAACTTTATATAGAAATGGTTCAAAAATGCCTTTAAGTAAAAGGAAAAACAAAAAAAGCCGCAAAGCGGCTTTGACTTGTCTTTTAACCTTTTGCGCGGCCGGAGTATTTTCCATCCGCCGTGGACACCACGATCATCTCGCCTTCATTGATAAATAGAGGCACTTTAAGTTCAAGCCCAGTTTCCAATTTGGCATTTTTTTGCGCCGCAGAAGTAGTATCTCCTTTTACGGCTGGCTCGCATTCAATAACTTGTAAGGTAGCTTTATCGGGTAAAGATACCCCGATGATTTCTCCTTCATAGCTCGTGATGTTAACATTATCGTTTGGTTTGACAAACTTACGTTCCCACTCTAAACGACTGGTTGGAATTTCTACTTGTTCGTATGTTTCATTATCCATGAAAACCATTGCATCGTCTGTATCATAGAGATATTGCATTTCGCGTTTGTCGATCATGGCAGGTTCTACTTTTTCTCCCCCACCCCAAGACAATTCGACGTTGGAGCCAGTACGCAAATTGCGCACTTTGGCTTTTACAACCATTGCGGAACGCGCGGTTTTATTTTGTAAAGTATCAAGCACAACATAAATTTCCCCATCCACTTGAATGGTTTGTCCTGGTTTTAAATCGTTGGAACTAATCATCTTTACTCCACTCACAAGAAACCTTCTCAAAAGAATATCGAGCTTTGATGAGTCGGGCGCTTGTGAGTGTCTTTCCTTTCCTATTCCACCCACTCATCTTGTTTAAAAAGAGTGTTCTTTTAAAACATCCTGTTTTGATCATAGCAGACCAGATACTCAAAAAATACACCTAAATCATGCGTAAACCCAATAAAGTCTAAATATTTTTTCAAAAAGAAGATCACTAAAAGCTAAATTAAACTTATTTTAGAGTTTTTAAGGATCCAAAAAGTAAGTTTTTATCAAAAAATCCCGCTTAAAAGCGGGATAAAAGGTTAAGCTTCTTTATGAAGTTGAATGTATTGATCCATCGCAGCGGCTGCTTTTTTGCCAGCACCCATCGCTGAAATTACAGTAGCAGCTCCAGTTACGGCATCGCCTCCCGCAAATACCCCATCACGAGTCGTCATTTCATTTTCATCCACAATTAAGCACCCTTTACGATTGGTTTCAAGGCCTTGGGTGGTTTGACGAATGAGAGGGTTTGGTGAAGTCCCAATCGCCATAATCATGCAATCGGCATCAATGGTGAAATTGCTGTCAGGTTTGGCTACTGGGCGACGACGACCAGAGGCATCGGGTTCGCCAAGTTCCATTTCAATGCATTCTACGGCTTTGACTTGTCCGTTTTCATCTCCAATTACTGCTACAGGATTGCGTAACAAATCAAAAATGATGCCTTCTTCCATAGCGTGTTCAACTTCTTCTTTCCGCGCTGGAAGTTCCTCTAAGGAACGACGGTATACAATATGGACTTCGGAGCCAAGACGACGCGCACAACGGGCTGCATCCATCGCTACGTTTCCTCCACCGACTACCACGGTTTTAGTCGGATGTTGAATAGGAGTAGCAGAATCCTCTTTATAAGCTTTCATTAAGTTAAAGCGGGTTAAAAATTCGTTAGCTGAATATACCCCTTTTAAGGCTTCACCAGGTAAATTCATGAAGTTAGGAAGACCCGCTCCACTGCCCACGAAAATAGCTTCATAGCCATCGTCCATGAGTTCTTCAATAGTGCCAGAGCGGCCTACTACATAGTTGGTGACGATTTCGACTCCAAGATCACGTAATTTTTGAATTTCGTGTTGTACGATGGATTTAGGCAAACGGAATTCAGGAATGCCATACATTAAAACACCACCAGGAGTATGAAGGGCTTCAAAAACACTGACTTCATAGCCAAGTTTAGCCAAATCTCCTGCTGCAGTTAAACCAGCTGGACCAGCACCAACAATCGCTACTTTGTGGCCATTGCGTTCAGGAACAATTAAAGGCGCTTCGCCTTTTTCACGCATATAGTCCGCTACAAAGCGCTCCAATCGCCCGATGGCTACGGGTTCGCCTTTGATACCTCGTACGCATTTGGATTCGCATTGGCTTTCCTGAGGGCAAACACGACCACAAATAGCTGGTAAGCTACTCGTTAATGAAATGATTTCATAAGCTCCTTCAAAATCCCCTTCGGCTACTTTAGCTACGAAATCAGGAATATGAATGTTAACGGGACAACCTTGAGTGCAGGGCTTATGACGGCACCCTAAGCAACGTTTTGCTTCATCGATTGCCATTTCCGCTGTATAGCCTAAAGTCACTTCTTCTACATTATGAATGCGTTCTTCTGGAGCTTGAGAAGGCATTGGATTTTTATCCATTCGCATATTTGGCATAATTATTCGCCCTCTTTCTTATTCAATAAGTTACAAGCTTCGTCATAATCATGACGTTCTTTTTCAAAGTACTGACGGTTACGACTCATCGCTGAATCAAAATCTACTAGATGACCATCAAAATCGGGTCCATCTACACAAGCAAATTGCATTTTGCCGTCCACCATCAAACGACAACCCCCACACATTCCTGTGCCATCAATCATAATTGGATTCATGGAGACAATCGTAGGAATATCGTATTTTTTCGTTAAAGCACAGACGAACTTCATCATGATCAATGGTCCAATGGCAATCACTTTATCGATTTTTTGGCCACTTTTAATGAGTTCTTCGAGTTTAGCGGTAACTAAACCTTTCTCTCCTACCGATCCATCATCACTCATTAAATAGTAGTGATCGGATACGTTTTTAAATTCATCTTCTAAAATAACTAAATCTTTATTGCGGAAACCAACAATGGTATCGACATTTTTGCCAGCTTCATGGAAAGCCTTAGCCGTCGGTAAGGCAATCGCACAACCGACTCCACCACCAATAATGACCACATTTTCTCCTTCAATTTCAGAAGGTTTACCAAGAGGTCCCGCAAAATCGGCTAAAAAGTCGCCTTCTTCTAAAGCGGAAAGCTTTTTAGTGGAAGCTCCAACAATTTGATAAATAATGGTCACAGTTCCATTTTCTGGATCGGCATTTGCGATAGTAAAAGGCACACGTTCGCCTTCTTCATCCACACGCAAAATAATAAACTGCCCAGCTTTAGCTCGTTTGGCTACGTGAGGGGCATCAACCGTGATTTGAACAACTGTAGGATTGAGTACCTTTTTTTCAACAATTTTATACATTGTATTGTCCTCTATCTTTTTATCTTTTCCTTGAACTGAGTATGGAGGTGAGATTCATACCCAATAAAATAGTTTCGAATGAAACTTTCGGTGTGTATCAGTATACAAAACACTTCGGGTCTTTGTCGAAAAAATTTAGATTTTCCCCTGCAAACGGTTAGTTTTTAAGCTTGTTTCTTGACTTTAAAGAGAGTTTTTTCTCAAAACTAGGGAAAATTAAAGTCTCATTTTTACTTCCTATATGATTTCTACAAGTAAAAATGAAATAAATGAAAGCCTTACCATTTTTGTCAAAAAAACCATGAGCACCGCTCATGGTTAAAAAATTAGTAAGATAAATCCACAATTTGAAAATGGCTCATTTCTGGGCTTTCAGGCATTCCTGTGTCATAGTCACAATCGCCAAGAAAATCAAAAAAGGCTTCTTCTTGGTCAGGCTTTCGAACCGCTTTTAAAAATAAACCAATAGCGCGTACAGCTCGTCCTAAAGCCACATCCCACAAATCAAACATTGATTCCTCGCGTATTTCCCCTGTTACGGGATCTGGCCAAGGAGTATGCAATAAATTGCACACATCAATGTTATCCTCGGCTTCATTTGGAATAGAAAATCCAGTGATGAGATGATCCAAATGAATGGCTTTTTCCAAAGGATGGAGCAAGGCTTTTTTGCGGTTTTTAGGATCGTAAAATTGCTTTTGCATTGTCTTCCATTCTTGTAAAACATCTACAAAACGAGAAGGGCGAATGGTTTCCCCATAAATAGTGTCAATCGCAGGTCCATAAATTCGCGCGATTGCTCGAGCAATAGGTAGCTCCGTGCTGAAGCATTGTTCGGCGGGGTCAAAGTCTACAATGGTTAATCCTTTATGGTATTGCAACATAGCCGCATCCAATAAAGATTCATAACGATGATGACGAAATGAAGAATGATGAGTATAGGCTCCAACACGCGAATAAACTAAAGGATGGCAAGCGCTGTCGAGAGCCCAATGGCATAAATGGCCACATACATAAGCAATCAAATCATCTTGAATGGCCGAACTCTTTTCTTGGCGAATGGATCGCAAAGCACTTTGATAAAATGCGTTGACATTTTCATGGTGAAATAAAATGCCATAGTCTCGTAAAGATGAGGGAATCCAAATTTTTTTTGGTGTAGTGTGGTCATAAAACAAGAAGTCGGGACCTTGTCCTCCTGTCATGACAAATGAACGATGGGCATTCAACATGGGATTGTCCAACCGATTTAAAACGGCTTCAGTAAATAAAGCATGAGTTACAATGCCTGGCATATTTCCTCCATAATAAAAAGAATTTTAAGACCTCTGTTTTGAAATATTAAGAATGTAAGAGCGGTCTACTCTTGACATTTTATTTTCGCATGATTAGAACGTTCCATCAAAAAAAATGGTCAATAACCTAGCTTATATTGACCATTTAAAAAGAGATCTCATCAATTGAACCGTTATTCCGAATTTACAAAAATTTTAAGAGAGTGATTTGGCTTTTTTAGACCAAGCCGCTAAACGCGTTTTTAATCCAAGAAACAATTCACGTTCTGCGTAAGTATCCATTGAACAATAATCACAAATTTGTTGAGCAATTTTTTGTTGAAAAACAGGATCTTCACTTTTGGCCGCTTTGCGAAAAGCGAACACAGCTTCCATGCCATTGTGAATATCTAAATTCGCATATCCATCTTCTTTAGAAAACAAAGGCAAAAGGGTTTTAAGCGAGCTTTTTCCCCGTTGCTTTAGATCATACCAAGCGCCTTGTTCAAAAGGTAAAGATAAATCGACCATCCGAGCGCACAAAGCCTCAAGTTGAGGACGATATTCTTCAAATTGACTCGCAAGTTGCATTAATCGCAGTTTTTCCGCTCCTTCCATATTAAAGACCATGATGCTTCCAGTAGGAGGAACGTTTTGTAACAAATGTTCAATAAAGTCCCTTCGACAATCACCCGTAGAAAAATAGACCGATTGTTCCAATTGACCATCTTCTTGTTCAATATGTAAAGAATATTGAAAACATAAGACATCAAAAGGCTTCATTCCAACAAAGGGAGGCAAAGCATAGGTATCCCATTCAAAATCTAAGTAGGAAATGGGATAGACGATCTGATCTAACCATTCCTGCATCGCTTTGGTATCAATAAATAGCCCTTCTTTATTTCGCGCCGCCATAATTTGGGCATATTGCATAGGGGTCCCTTCAATATGATTGCCATCAATTTGACTTAATAAGGCTAAACCATCTTGTTCTAAAGACTGACGAGTAGAGCAATTGGTCAAAAAGACTGAAGAATCATCGCTTAAGGTCTCTTCGTGCCAACATTGAGCATAATAGGGGCATTTGGAGGGAGAAGTACAGGCTTTCACTCGACGGGGAACAAAATCCTCAGGACTTTGAGCAAAGATTTCCTCAGCTCGAGACAGTAATTCTTGTTCATTGACCCAAGGAAGCAGCTCTTGAAGCATTTCATCAGCCGTTTGGTTGTGAAAGCCGCCATGCGCTTTTTTTAATCGATCGGTAACCAAAAAAAAATCGGCTGGAACACTATCCACTTGGCGTATAGCGTTTTTGTTTAAGTAGAGAAAAGCATGCTCATCAATATCCACTCCACATCGTCTAGCAATGATGGCATTTAAAAGAAGGGTATGAAGCAAGCTTTCTTTAGGAGCCACTGAACAAACAGGATACACAGCTTTCCATTTCCCACTTTCTTTTTGAAATAATAAAGGAATGGTTGTGCGTACCTTACCAACTTGAAATCGTAAATCTTTGCCACATTGATGATCGGCTAAAATATCAAGCGTACGCTCTAGTGGATCGTTAGGCAACCCACATTCCAAATTGAGAGGTTCCAACAACAAATCAAGCTGACGATAATATTCCGATTTATCCGCATTTAAAACCGTAGTGGGATGAGGATTGGTATACATTTGCAAGGCTTTATGAGGACACTGTAAAGCAGTAAGGATATCTGAGGCATGAATCCATGGCTTAGTCATAGTTTGAAAGAATTTCCTTTAATTTTTCTACATATTCACTCACTCTTGGTTTGGGAGCTACTAAACGAACGGCGGGGCCAAAACGGAACAATAAATTTAAAACGTATTGGGCATTGCGAGAATAAAAGGTATAGGTAGAATAGCCATCCGTTTCCTTTTGCTTTTTAAAGTCCTCTCCCCAATACAATTCTTCAATGAAACGAGCTTGATCACTTTTTACTTGAATGGTGTATTGTTCAAGAGCCGATTTAATCAACGTATTGGTTCCAATGTGATCTTGTAAGCGAAAAGTTGGATCTTTAACAAAAGGATCAAACGTTTCGTGAAGCTCTAACATTCGATGAGAGGAAATTCGATAAGTTCGAAAGGCGTTATGGCTATGATCATAGCCACACAAATACCAAACATTATCTTGACAAATAAGTTCATAAGGGTCGACCAACCGCGTTTTAGGGATTGAACCATTTTTGGACAAATACGAAAGTTCTAAAGATAAGCCATCTTCCATCGCTTTTCGAATAAGAGTAAGCAATTTTTGATCGGCTTTGCTTAAGCGATGATGTTGTCCTTCTTGTACCAAAAAATAAATGGATTCATCCTCAAATCCGTTGCGACTAATTTGCGAAAGTACACTATTTAAAGCGGGTAAAGCATCATCATAAAAAGGAAGACCAGGATGCACCGCAAGGTAGTCACGGGTTTGGCGTAAAGCTTGAGCTTGTCTACGATTTAAAGCAGGTAAGGGAAGAGTGGTGGATGTGTCTAAAGAATATCCTCCATGTGTGCCTCGTACAATACGAATAGAGTAACCGGCTTCTTCTAATTCTTTACGAAATTCACGAATATTTCGTGGATTGGTTTCAAGGGCTTGGGCTAATTCTTGAGTGCTAACCAAGCGATTGGCACGTAGCAGAGTCAACATGCGAATGCATTTCGCGGTACGATTCATGAAATTTCGGGTTGGAGTTCTCGATTATAATCGAGATAGGAAAGCCCGAGTCCTCCTTTCTGCCGACGTGGCTCCAATCAATTCCTGTTTTTAATGAGTTTATAATGGGTATAATTGAGAGAAAAAGGGTGTCCAAAATAGATAAGAAGATAGTATCTACCTTCCTAGCTTTTTCAAACACTATCAAGCTTTTTCCTATCTAAATACAGATTAAGGATAGAGCTTTTTTGGGTTTAAATTTATTCGATCTCTAGAGATCTTCAAAAAAGAAAATAGTTTAGGCAACTAAACCAAACGTAAACCCAAAACATTATTTTAGGAAAAGAAACCAAGAGATACAAAGTTTTTTTTCTTAAAGACAAAGAATTAAAAGGACTCTTTTAAATTCTTTTGTGTAGCAGGCTGCCTAAAATTTAAAAAAGAAAAATGGTTCTCTTCTTAAAACAAAGGCATATACGATTATTTTATCTTATCGCTCAAATACTTCAAAAGTAAGCTTTTCCTTAGAGCTCAATGCTCTTAATTTATTTTCTTGTTTTATCGATTCTATTTTTTAAAGATAGTTTTTTGCCATCCATTTTCCAAAGAAAAAATTCTCAATTTTCAAGAAAAATTTTAAAGACTTTTACTTAAAGGAAACGTTCTGATTACTCTTTATAAAAATGAAGCTTTTAAGTTAATGACGCACGGAATAGACCGAAAAGCGAAACAGATCATAGTGATGACGCGAAATGGAATACTCAAAAGGAACGGCATTATCAAGAAAGGCCACTTGTTCAATGACTAAAACGGGTTCGGTTTCTTTGAGCCAAAGCTCTTGTTGATCTATCTCATTGGACTTATCGGCCCAAGTGGTTTTTTGAGCCGCCCCAATTCTTAGACCCAAAGTCTCTTCAATATAGGTATAAAGAGAACCATTTAGGATTTCTTCTGTTACTCCAGGAATTAAAGCTGGAGGTATATACGTTTGCTCAATTACATAAGGCCGATCTTTTAAAAGACGGACTCTTAAAATGTCGTAAACGGGATCGTTAACGCGAATTTTAAGATGTTGAGCAATTTCTTCGTTAGCAAAGATGAGTTGAAAACGCAATAATTTGGCCTGCCCCTCTCCTTGAGTTCCTCTAGAAAATCCTGTCAAATCTCGTTCTTGAATTTCAATTTTTTTCTCATTCTTTAAAGAATGGGACAAGACAAAACTTCCTTGGCCTTGACGGCGATAAATATAACCTTCATTCACCAAAATGTCATACGCTTTTTTGACCGTCATTCTTGAACAACCAAAGCGACGTCCCATAGTGATTTCATCAGGAATTAAGTCTCCTACTTGATATTCGCCACTTTCAATGCGATTGCGCATATCTTCATAAATGGCTTTATATTTAACTTTCATGTTTTTTAATCCTTATTCATCGCTTCTCTCTTTATTTATAAATTTTATATCCTTTTAAGATCGGACTAGGCCTTAAGAGAAACGTAAACTTTATTATTATACTAAAGAGAAATATTAAGTAAGACCTTTCCTAACGATTTTATCAAGCAAGGGATCTCTTGGTGGCTTTTTTCTTCTTTCTAAAGTGAAAGTGAAAAATGGCTCGTCCTTTAGACGAGCCGTGATCTTTGAAAAGAGTAGAGGATTATTTTTTGCTTTTGGAGCAAGAAGTCCCACACCTTTAAGGGGTTAGACGATATTATTTTTTGAAGTTCTTAAACGTTTTTATTTTTTTGCGTTTTTCATGAGGCGATAAGCACTTTTCAGCACTTTTTTGCCATCCATGGAACCGTATTCCTTCATGTCAATAACTGCAGCTGGAATCTCTCCCGCTACGGCTTTTACATTGGCTAATTCATATCCTACTTGGGGACCAAGAAGAATGACATCGGCGTCACCCATGCCTTCTTTTTTAGCTTCAGTAAGTGATTTGGCTGCGATATTGGCATCTACACCTAATTCTTGGGCGGCTTGTTGCATATTACGGACTAAAATGGATGTAGACATTCCGGCATTGCAAACAAGAAGAATGTTTTTCATGATAATTTCTCCTTTTGATTGGTATTAATCAATATCAAATACATCATCATCGTCATCCTCTTGGTTGCTTGCCAAAGCGGCTTGACGATCCATAACTTTGTCATTGATTTTGACAAAGGGAATGTAAATCAAAATTCCTAAAGCGAAGACAATGGCTTGAACTACAATTGCTCGCCAATCGCCTCCAGTGGCTAAAAAACCAGAAAGCAACACGGGAGTCGTCCAAGGTACTAAAGTGACACAAGGATTCATAAAACCAATTGCAGTGGCAAAATACGAAATGACAATTCCTAGTATTGGAACTAGTAAAAAAGGAATCGCCATTGCAATGTTATAAACAATGGGATAACCAAAGAGAACTGGTTCATTAATATTAAAAATCCCTGGAACGATGGATAAGTTTGCTACGTTTCGAGTCGCTGCATTACGACCTACGATGAATGTGGCAATCAATAAACATAAAGTGCAGCCCGAACCTCCAATTAAGCCAAAGGAAGTCACTTGGGAAACATTGATAATATTTGGAATCGCTTCATGAGCAGCATACGCTGCAATGTTTTCTTGAATGTTAATGATTAAAAGTGGTTCCAAAATAGAGGAATAAATGACGGATTGATGAATTCCAAAAAGCCATAACAAATTGCCTAAAGTATATAAAATGATGGTGCCCCAAAGACTGGTTCCTACACTTTTGAGAGGTGTTTGGATGAAGTCTTTAATAAGGGTGATTAAATCTGTTCCACACATCCCCAGTAAAGTGGCTAATATAGCAAAAATAGCCAGTGCAAGCATGACAGGGATTAAAACGTTAAAGGATTTTCCTACAGCTGGTGGAACTTGATTCCCTAAGTTAATTTGAAGGGCTTTAACACGGGAAAGTTTGATATAAAGTTCAGAAATGGCAAGACCAATTAAAATACCACCAAACATCCCACCTGTACCAAGATTGTTATAGGTTAAAATCCCACTGAAAATATCTGCTACTGGTGTTTCAGCTACTGAGGTGAGTTCCACTTTCATAGGCATCATCACCACCACCCCAGCCATGGCTACAATTGCTGTAGAAAGGGGATTATCAAAGTCACGATTAACAGAGAGACAATAGCCAATCGTAGCCGCGATCAAGAGTCCTGAAATATTCAAGGTACCATTAACAAGCGCATTGCCCCAATATTGTACGTTGGCTAAGGTGTCTCCAGAAAAGATCCACGTAAATATGGTGTTGTTGAGCAACACCGCAATTCCTGCCAAAATGTATAAAGGCATGATTGTGGCAAAGGCATCTCGTAAGGTTCGTAAATAAAGAAGGTTTCCAAATTTCGCCGCAAAATCGGCAAATTTTTGAATGAAACCATTGGGTTTGGCCTGTTCCATAAGTTTTCTTTTCCTTAGGATGACGATTCATCCTGCGTAAAACAAGTTTTGAAGAATAAAACTTAATTTTTGTCTTCTAGAGTTACAGTGTTGGTGTCGCTTACCGTTTTAAACCAACGACCGGATTTTTTAATTGTGCGAGTTTGATCATTGAGATCTACGCCAATAAATCCATAACGATTTTTATAAGCATTGTTCCAGCTCCAACAATCCAAAGCTGCCCAAGGATGGTAACCAAAACAATTGCTTCCTTCTTGAATAGCTCGATACAATTGGGCTAAATGCTCTTTGTAAAAGTCAATTCGATATGCATCGTCGATGGATCCATCGGCCTTTTTGTATTTTTCTTCTCCCTCTACGCCCATCCCATTTTCCGAAACAAACCATTTAATATTCCCATAGTGATCTTGAACCGTTTTGGCAATGTCATACATGGCCTCAGGATAAATCTCCCAACCACGATAGGGATTAATTCGTGCTTCTGGCCACTCGTATTCTTCAAAATAGCGATCTGGCATCCAATTTTCATATTGATGAGAATTTTGAGGGGCTTTAGCGCGCTTGGGATGATAGTAATTCACTCCTAAAAAATCAACGGGCGTATGAGCAATAAGCTCTAATTCTTCAGGTGTGTCTTGCCACCGTACTCCATCTTTAGTGATTATCTCCACAAGTTCTTGAGGAAATTCACCTTTTAGGGCAGGATCAAGAAAACTGCGATTGAAGAAGAGATCCGCAAAATGAGCTGCACGAATATCGTCTTCGTTTTGAGAACGAGGATAGGTTGGAGTGAGATTTAAAATAATTCCGATTTCTCCCTTTTTTCCCATCTCTTTATAGGCTTTGATCGCTTTGGCGCTGGCAAGATTGATGTTGTACATCACTTGAAGCGCCTCTTTTCCTTTTCCAACGTATTTTGGGTAATGGAAACCATAAAGATAACCTGCTTCTGGAATCACCATGGGTTCATTGAAAGTCGTCCAATAGGAAACATCATCTCCAAACAGTTCAAAGGCCGTTCGCGCAAATTTTTCATAAAGATCAACGACATGTTTGTTTTCCCAACCACCGTATTTTTCTAACAGCTCGGCAGGTAAATCAAAGTGATGAAGATTCAATACCAATTCGATTCCATTTTTTTTCGCTTCAGCAATCAAATTTTTATAAAACGCCACGCCATCTGGATCTGGTTCGCCTGTTTCTAGATCTTTAATAAGACGACTCCATTGAATGGAAGTTCGAAAAGAATTAAGGCCAATTTCCTTCATCAATTGGAAATCTTCTGGATAGTGATGATAAAAATCGCTCGCTACATCTGGCCCAACACCATCAAAAAAATCATTACGAGCTTTTCGATACCAGAGATCCATTACATTTTCATGTCGCTTTCCATACCAACCTTCTGTTTGTGGACCACTGCTCGCTGCGCCCCACCAAAAGCCCTCAGGAAATTTAAGATCCTGCTTCATTTATAGCTACTCCTTTCTTTTGATAGCCCTATCATAACTCTTTTTCGTAAAATGACTAGTCATTTATTAAATAAACTTAAATATTTTCTTTAAAAATTTTTACATTATAAAAGATAGGTTTTTTTATTCAGTGGGAAAACTGGAGGTAAAAAAAAGCCCTCGATAATGGGCTTTTTGGCAATAAATTTTTAGAAAGAATCTAAAATTCTTAGGTTTTTACCAAGTTCTTAAAAGTTCAACAGTTCCTTGAATCGTATAGGTGATTCCCTTTGGGATATAAATCGTTTGGTCAGGAACTAAGGTTAACGTTTGATCTTGACTCTTTACAATTCCCTTACCATGACAAGTATTAAGAGTTTGAAAGTTTTCTTCAACTGTAAAAGTTTGTTGGCCTTGATGAAGTTCAATTTTTTCTAGGCGAAAAAACGGAGTTTCCAATTGAGTAAAATTTTCGATTTTTCCAGAACCATTTTCCCCAGAAAAGTCAATAACATCGAGTGCTTTATCTAGATGCATTTCTCTGTCCCGTCCCCAATCGTACATCCGATAAGTAGAATCGGATGATTGTTGAACTTCAAAAAGCTTCAAACCTCCCATAATGGCATGAACTGTACCATGTGGGATATAAATCATATCGCCGGCTTGGACAGGAATAGTTTTCAATACATTTTCTAATTGATTGTTTTCAATAACTTGCGCTAGTTTGTCGCGGTTTAAACCTGACTTAAGGCCAGCAATTAACTGCGCTCCAGGTTGGGCTTCAAGAATATACCAACATTCAGTTTTCCCATTATCATTTTCATATTTTCGAGCATAAGAATCCCCTGGATGGACTTGAACAGAAAGAGGCTCATCAGCCTTAATGATTTTGATCAAAATCGGTAAAGAATATCCTAAATATTCTTTTAATGGTACTTCTTCGGGTAATACCAAAGATTGGCCATGGAGATGAGTAGAAAGTGTCCAAAGCTCATATCCCCAAGGTCGGGCAGAGTAATAGGGCTTTGTTTTAAACATTTTTGGCATATTTGATCGAAGAGAAGAAATTTCTATAAATGTATATACTTTTTATAAAATGTATATTTATTTACTTATAATATCTTATCGTTTTCCTTTCGATTTTATTGTAAATCGTTTATTCAAAAACATGCCGAATAATACTGAATTTTTCTTTTAGGGCCTATCAAAAAAATTCTTATTTTCCTGTTTCGATGAAAAATTGAATTTTAAGACTATTTCTCTTCTTAAAAAGAAGAAAACGGAAAAAAGAAAGTATTTTATGATTTGTTTTTTTCATTTCAA
>CAYMGC010000022.1:0-20090 GCA_964389885.1 uncultured Erysipelotrichaceae bacterium
TTTAAAAGAAGGGATGGTGATTCGCTTTGGACAATGCGAAGCCATCTTCCATCAATCGGTACTCCAAACTTGAACTTCTTAAAGAAGGCTTAGGAAATCAGGTGTTTTTAGCCTTTGATGGTCTAAGTCAAAAGAAAGTTATTCTAAAAATGGTCAAACCCAATGTCCATCAAGCTTGGTTGAACCAATTTCGCCTTGAAGTTCAAGTTCTTAAACGCCTCAATCATCCACGAATTCCCACACTTATTGAAAGCCATGACGATTGGGATGGCTGTTGGTTAGTAGAAGATTACTTAGAAGGCCTAACCCTTCACGATTGGCTAAAAACAGCTCCCAAAAAATCCTTAAAACAAGCTCTCTTCTTGGAACTTTTAGAACTCATTAGCTGTGTTCATCAAGCTGGATTTTTATATCTCGATCTTAAAGCGGAAAACATATTGGTCTTTCAAGGCCATCCCTATTTAATCGATTTCAATGCCTGTTTACCGATTGGTAGTGTACGTCCTATTTTAATCAATAAAGATTCTTTGCCTCCCGAAGGATTAGCGGGCCAAACGATGAATGAAAAGGCCGATCAAATCGGGTTAGGAAAAGTATATCTTTTGTTGTTTGGACCGGATGCCTTGGCTTGGAGTGCTTTACAAGAAGATCCCAAAGATCGTTTTTCCGATTTAGAGGCCTTTAAAAAAGCCATAGAAAGATCAAGATCCAAGCGCTTTCGATCTCTATGCCTTTGTTTTTTTGGAATTCTTGCTTTTTTATCGCTCTTTACTTCTTCTTTTTTATCCGTTCCTGCTCTTTCCAATTCAAAAATAAGCCAAGAAGAACCAATCCAAGAAAACGATGAAGATGGCTTCCATGAAAATCCCTTAAGTGATGTCGAAAAAAGCTCGATTCCAGACTTTGTCCAAGAAGCCAGTCATTTTCAGGCGGCTCGTCTTTGTCAAGAACTCCAAGCTCAACAAGAGCCGTTATCGGCTCATGTATGGTTAAGCTACGCTTTTATCGCTATGGATCAAAACCATCGCAGCTTAGCTGGCTACTTGTATACTCACTTTCCAAGTGAAATTGAAGAAGTTCGAATTTATCGAAGTGTTTTAGGCTTATATCTCAATAAGTCTCTTTCCCCAAAAGAACTTTCATGGTGTCTATCCGCTTTATCAGAGCAAGAAAATGGGCTTTGGTTTTTAGAAAAATTACTTCTTGGTCTTTGGCAACAAGAGATCAGCCTTAGTCCAGTCGATTTTCAAAAAATAGAGCTTATTTTAAGTCAAGAAAAAGATGTATCTACTTCTCTTTTAGAGGTATTGATACATTGCTTATTGATGAGTAATTCTCAAGAGATCCAATTTTCAAGTGGATTACACCAACAATTCAAAGCAAAAATTCCTGAATTGTATACCCTTTATTTACGAACTCAACTTTCCGTTTGAAAAGGAAAACTTTTATGATGATCCAACCTATGTATTCTTATCTCCCTTTAAAAGAGACCGAAGAGCCCATACGAATTTCCAAAGCCCAATCTCCAAAGAATTTTTCTTATCTTCCTACCCAAAATGGAATTTCTATTTCTTCTTATCAAGATCTTTACTTGGCTAAAGATCCTTATTCGCTTTCCAGTAAACTGTCTTTACCCTATACCCAAGCGTTAAAAACCATTTTTTCTAAAGAAGAGACCTTTCAAAATTGTAGGTCCGAGGAAAATTGTGAGGATTCTTCTTTTCTTCTTTTAGAGGACCCTTCATCCTCTTTTCTGACCAACCAAGAAGACCTTCAAGATGAGCAAGAAAAGCTAGAAGAAGTCCAAGCTTCTCTTGAAGAGGATGATTTTTTCGAAGAGTCAGATTCCTCTGACTTAAAAATAGAAAATCTTCTAGAAGATGAAAATTTGGATAGTTCTCTTGGTTTTTCGTCTTCATCCACTTCTTCGCTTCTTTTATCTCTTGAAAAACAAGACCCCCTATTCGTTTCTACCAAAAGTCTTTTGTTGGAATTTGAAGAAAAACAAGATGGCTATTTGCGTTTAGAACAAGGAAATTCTATTCAAACCTTCTCTTTAGAGGGCTTAAGTCAGCCTCTGGTATTTGTAGAGGATCAAGTGACCTTAACCTTACTCAACTCTCAACAAGAAATTTTAGCTTCTTGGCTCGTTTGTTATGAAAAGACAAACAATAAGGTTGAACAAGAGGCGCTTTCGACCGATTCTTTCTCCAATCTTCCTCTTACCAGTACTACACTTGTAGCCCCTATTGTAGTAGACAATCACACCATGTCTTTTGGTCTATCCGTAGTTCAAGACATTCCCAAACAAAGCGAACTGGTAGTGGATACTTTTTATGAACCTCTAGTTGTAGAAGAGCAAGAAGAAGTGGTTTCGACTCCTTTGCCAGCAACGACCATCACTTCCCCTTTTAAAAGTGGTTTAGCGCTTGGACAAGAAAAATTGCCCGCCCTGGTTTCTTCTTTGGCTTCTTCTCTTCCTGTTTCTTCTACGGTTTCTAGTTTTACCAATTCAACCTCCTCTTTTTCATCGATTTCTACGCTTCCTTCTCGTTCATCTTTGGATTCCGCTAGCCTACCTTCAACGCCTACCCTTCAAAACATAGAGCCTGCTGTAGTAGAAGCCAAAGGAAATGGAAACGACTTACCATCGATTGAGCAACTCGCTTATCCCCCTATCGAATCTACCATTTCCCCTTCTGTATCCACTGCCCAAGCTGTGATTCCTCAAGGGCAAATTTCAGATCAAATTCCTATCTCTCAAAATACTCCTTCTTCGGGATTAAAATCCTTAAAAAAAGAGCTTGAAAAACAAGCTCTTGAACCCCTTGCAACAATCCAACAAGCTGGTCAACTGATTTCTCAAGGCCATACGCTCTATGTCAAAAATCCAAATGATGTCCAAGTCCAAGTTGAAAATGGTACGTTGCAAGAAATCAAAGTACGCTCAAATGACACAAAAAAAATCTATACCAATTTAGAACGAGCGATGAATGCGGAAAAACAAGCTACGTTTGAATTGGAAGCCCAACTTAAAAACCATGAAAGTCAAATTACGCAAGCCAAATGGACCATTGTTCCTCTAGGAGATCCCATTCAACAAGCGGTTTCGGTCCCTGCAGGTCAAGTCGAAGCCTTCTATACCTTAGAAGAGAATGGGCAACTTACGAGCTATCGTCAAAGTGATCTAACAAAAGCTTTATTGTGTCGAGGATTTGAGCCTTTGGAAACCCAAACGGTTTTTCCAGGGGAAAAACTTCGAATGTATGTGGAAGAAGGAGAGTACGATCTATCCATCAATGGAAAAAAACAAGTGGTTAAAGTAGAGCAGGATGAACTCGGTCAACCCTATCTTTCTATTCCAGTTGGTCCCTTAAAGACCGATATTGCTCTTCAAAAAAATGGTCAAACGATTTATAAGCAATCGCTTCAAACCAACAATCCATTGTGGCGTTTTGGATGGTTCGCTCCTTTCATTGGCAGTTTAGTAGGAATTGGATTGGATGTCCGTCGCCGAAAATGGTTATGAATTCATATGGTTTTCTACCCAGAAAGCCTTACGCCAACCACTTTCTACCCTTCCTCTTCTTCAACAAAACCGTTTACTCGCTGCCCATGAGCCTTTGTTTGCTTTTGAAGGGTATCTTTGTTTAATGCCTACCCGCTTTTTTCCTCTTTTCATTGATCAAGAATTTATCGCCAAACGCTGGTCTGGAGCGTATAGCTTATTTCAAGAGGATCACTTCCGTCTTTTCTCTTCTTTTAAAGGCCAAATGCAAATTGAAAGCCAGAAAGGGCTAGTGTATCTCAATGGCAAACCAATTCAAAAAGCGCTTTTGCACAATGGAGATTGGATTTTGGCGGGTGGCCATAGCTTTTTTTGGAGTTCTCCGCTTTTGCTTGCCCCAAGTCTACAAGCCGATCCACTTCATCAAAGTGTACCCTTACACATGGCTGGCTTTAGACCTCAAGACAAGATTCCTAACGCTTCTTGGTTTGAATCCATTCTCGATCCTCCCATTTTTAAAATTGAGCCTCCTCCTACGTTTCAAGAAGAAAGCGCAACTTCTTTCCAAGCCAGTGGATTGATGGCGATTAGCTCTTTGACTTCAGCAATCGCTTCGCTTTTTGTAACAGGCCAAAAAGGCTTGAATCTTAGCTCTATTTTTCCGGCTTTATTGAGTGCGACAACGCTGATTGGCTTTTATAGCTGGCAAGCCAAACGTCGACAAACCGATAAAAAATTAGCCAATCATGAAGCTATGAATCGCTATTTAGCGTATTTAAAAGAAGAGAGCAATAAAATGGAGGCCTTACGACAAGAGCGCCAAACTCATTTTTTGGCTCAAAAAAAGAGCCTGATCGAATTTGATTTGACTCTTAAACAAAGTCAAAGACAAAGTCCCTGGCAATTGCCGCTCTCCCTTTTTAAAACGCCTTGTTTTTCTTTGGAGATCCCAGACTTGCCTTGGTCTCTCCAAAATACTCCAAGTGGCCAAGCTTTAAGCCAAATGGAAAGCCTGGATCGCTCTATTTGGGCTTGGCGATGCCTTCATCAAGGAGAAGTCGCTCTTTTGCTTTCTCCAAAGCCTGCCCAACTTCTTTGGCTCTATACTTTGTGGTGTTGGATGATCTTTACCCCCAAGCGGCGCTTTGTGTGGATTGGCTTTGAAAAACCCAATTTTGTCCATCCAGCCAGTCTTTTAGAAGGAGAAGCTCTTTATTTTTCTACCTTTCAAGATTTTTCAGCGTGTAAAACTCGTTTTTCAAATTTCGAATGGACCATTTGTCTTCATTCCTCTTTAATGGCTTCCCTTGATCCTTCTCTCCTCTTTTCTTCAACGCTTTTTAACTCTTTTTCCGCTTTTAAGGCTTTTTGGCCAAAGAGTGCTACTGAACAAGAAACTTGGCTTCTTTGTTTAGATCAATCCACTTTTCAAATCGCTCATCAAACCTTTCAAAGTACCCCTCTTTTTTTTCCTGTTGATAAGCCAAATCCCATTTATTTACGCCAAAGTGCTTATGAATCTTTTTCCATTCCAGAAAAAAATTTGTTACCAAACTTTGATCCTACAGTTATAAATCGTGATTACCTCGACCAACAGCGAGTCGCCAATCTCAAGGTGGAAATTGGACCAGGTGTTTTTTGGGATTTAAAGCAAGAAGGACCTCATGCTTTGGTCGCGGGCGTTACGGGCAGTGGAAAAAGCGAAGGCCTTTGTAGCATCTTGTTTCAACTCGCTTTTCAAAACTCGGCCAAGCTTTTACGGTTTGTGTTGATCGATTTTAAAGGAGGCTCTTTTTCGGTTCCTCTTCAAGATTTACCCCATACCGCTGCTTGTTTAACCAACTTAGCCAGTCAAGAGATCGTTCGTCTCGAAAAGGCGCTTCATCAAGAAATTGAACGGCGCCAACAAGTCCTTTTTGCCTTTTTAAAACAACATCCCGATGGGTTACCGGATTTGGATCATTGTGTTGATCCCAAAACGGGAAAGATGTTTTCTCATATCTTGATTTGTGTGGATGAATTTGGGCAACTCAAAGCGCACTTTCCGGACTTCATGAAGTTTTTACAAGAAAGTGCGCGCATTGGTCGCTCTTTAGGACTTCATTTAATTCTCTCCACTCAAAAACCAGCAGGATTAATCGATGAACAAATTTGGGCCAATACCAAAACCAAACTATGTTTTCCCGTTCTTGAGGCGGCGGATTCCAAAGAAGTTCTCGGCCATGATGGAGCGATGCAACTGACAAAAAGTGGTGAGTTCATTTTGCAGGTGAGCCAAGAAAGCGAAAAAAAAGGCCGCGCTTTTTACCTCAAGCGGGCAGCCAGTGGAAATTCAGCTTTATTTTTACAAGATAGACAGGGTCTTTGGCATGAAAAATCCATTCCAACAATCCAAGATGCATTGCATCAAGCCATTTTGACTCGTCAAGAAGCAGTCGATCCGCTCTTACTTTCCGATCCCAAAGATCAAGTGGATACCTTTAGTGGGATAGTGGTTGACCATCTCGATCACTTAAAGCCTATTTTACTGCCTTTTGGCCTTGTCTTGCTCATTGGCCCTGAACAAAACGTAGAAAAAACGCTCATTCAATTGGCTTGGTCTTTGCGTCAAGACAATAAAGTGATTTTTAATACCTCAAATTTTGAAATTCCCTATACCACCTATACCACAGTGAGCAGTTTATGGGAGCTTTCTGGTCCCTGTGTAGTGTTTGGTCAATCGTTTCCAATGCCCTTAATCGACTTTCTACTCACCAAAAAAGATCTCACCCTTGTTCTTTTTATGAACCAAATCGCCTTTCGTCATGAAGCGCTTCTTTCTAAAGCCACTTTAAAATTACTCGCGCAAGTGAGTTCGAAGGACCAACTGGCCTTGATTAGCGAAGGACGCTTACGACAAGAAGAAGGTTTCCCGATTGTTCATGCCTTGTATGCCCATACCATGGAGCGCTTAATTGTAGGAAATCGGCTACCCACCTTAAAAGAAGAACAAGGATTGCCAAAACTTCCGACTTTTTGCTTAAAACAAGTACAGATAGAAGCTACGCTTTCCACTTTGCTTCAAACCAAACCCGCCTTAATTGGTCTAGAAACCAAAAGTCTTAAACCCATTTATCTTTCTTCCCTTGGCTTAACCTTAGCTTGGAGCTCACCAAGCGCCAAAGAACAAGCTCTTAATTTGGCCTTGCGTTTACAAATTGAAAATCCACTTTTAGAACTTAAAGATACTCCCACTTCAGGACACTTGAGTTTATTGGATGCTTCCAAAAGCCTAGATCCAGCTCACGATCTTAAAGAGGCCATGGATCAAAGGCCCGTGGTCTTTTTTGGTAAAGGTCTCAATGCCTGGCAATATCTTTTACAGCTCACTTTACCCATGGAAATAAACGGCAATGCGCTCTACATCGAAAAAGGAATCGGTCTCGATATTCAAAGTGCTTGCGTCCACGATTAGAAAGATTGCCTATTATGCTTGTCAAAAATCGGCCTCCTCCTTTCTCTTATTTTCCTTTCCAATATGATCCTTCATTTTCATATCTTTCCTTCCCAACAAATCTTCACCATTAAAATCGAAGATCCTTGCACCATGACCTTAGCGCAACTTTTCAAAGCCTATCAACAAGAATTCGCGCTTGTAAGCCCCTGTTGCTTTTTTAGCCAACCAGAACGAAAACTTTTGGATCCTACTCTTCCTCTTTCGCAAAGCTGGATCGCAACGGAAGACCATCTTATCGTCTTTAGTCTTTTAACCAGCTCCTTATAAGTTTGCCCTTCTCTTTTCATTTGGTTTTGCTTTAAAGCCAAGTTTTTAGAAAGGATTTCCGCAATGAAAATTCAAGCCAATTACCACGAAATTCGGGCCACGGGAACGAATTTACAACGCCAAAACAGCGAATACGAGGCGCTGATGAATCAAATGTTAGCCCGTATGAATGAGTTGCAATCCATTTGGCAGGGATCCGACTCTCAAGCCTTTATTGGACAGCTCGAAGCCTTACGTCCCAAAATGGTTCAACTCAAAAACGCCATTGATTCTTATGCCGAGCTGTTATTGCACGATGCCAATGCTTATGAGCAGCTTCAAGCCAATCGTACGGCCAATGCTCGTTTGCTTTAAAAATTTTTCACTTTCAATTTCCAGTCCTATTAAGACTCTTTTTTTACTCAATCTTTTCTTTTTTCCTTCTTATTTTCTCTATATTCCTCTTCTCTTATTTCTGTTTTCTCTTCTTGTTTTTCCTTCGCAACTTGATCTTTTTAGGACATTTTAGAAAGGACTTCTTATGGAAGGTGTACTCATTTCAAGTGACATGCTGGATGCCACGGCTACGCAAGTATTAGCTCAAAAAAACCAAATGGAATCGCTTTTTAATCAAATTTCGAGTGCAATTCGCGCCATGAACGCTTTTTGGCAATCGCCTGCGAGCCAAGCAGCCATGAATCAATTTGAAACCTTAGCCCCTGTTTTTCCCAAGTATGTCCAACTCGTGGACAACTATTGTCTTTATCTCCAACAAACCGCTCAAGCGTATCGTGAAAACGAAGCAGCTCTAGGAGCGATTTGATGGGAATTAGCTACTATGTATCGCTTAAAACCCGCCTTTCCAATTTACTTTCTTCCCTTCCCGAACTTGAAAGCAGTGAACTTTTAGCCATCCAAAGTGCTGTTCAGGTGATTTCAAGCCTAATTTCGCTACAAATTGCAGAAATTCAAGCCTATGAATCTCGACACCAATCAATGTAATCAAATCGCCGATGCAATTGCCGCTTTAAAAAGTCATCAATCTTTTTCGGAAAGCACTCTTCAAGCCCGTCATGAAAGCATTCAGGCCAAGCTTTCGGCTTTGGAATCTTTTTTCCGCCGTCTAGCGCAGCTCGTTGAAGACAATGAAAAGTCTTTGGCCAAACTTTCCCCCATTGAAATTTCCGATACTTCTGGATTTAGCCATTCCACTTCCACTACTGGCTCTGTAGCTTCAATTCTCACTGGAAAAAGTGTGAGTGGAAGTTTGAGTGCAAACTATGCCCTTGGAGCGACCCATTCCGCTTGGACCACGGATACTATTGTAGCTACTACCGATGTGGGGGCCTTAGAAGGCAGTATCCAAGGAAAAGCTTCACTGCAAGTATTAAAAGATAAAAAGATCAATCCCCAGCTGGAATTGGAAGTGAGTGGCAAAGGCCATTTGGTCGCCGGAAAGCTTAACGCCAGTCTTAAAGAAGGGCCTTTCCAAGCGAATGTAGCGGCTTTAGGCGAAGTAGGGGCCGTATATGGAAGTGCTAAAGCGGCTTTTTCCTTAGATGAACAAGTATTAAAAGCGCAAGTAGGAGCTGCTGTCGCTCGTGGAGAATGCAGTTTGGCCATTGAACTTATGGGCATTAAACTGACTATTGGATTTTCAGGCTCATTTGGCGGAATTGAAGCGGGGTTTGAATACGCCAATAAGGCCAACCAATGGACCATGGGTTTTAATGGGGCTCTTTTTGCCGGAGGAGGATTACGTATTCAATTGGATTATTAATGGCTCAATGGATAAAAAAGAAAGGATAAAACATGGACCGAGATATTTTGCCTTTAGGCAGTGTCGTGACCTTACAAGAAGGGCAAAAACGTTTAATGATTGTAGGACGTTTTCAGGAAGAAGCCTCCAGTCACCGAATCTTTGAATATGGGGCCGTATTATGGCCCGAAGGCATGATTTCAAGCCAACAAATTTATTTATTTAATGGCTCTGACATCGACCAAGTGTATTTTTTAGGGTTACAAGACAGTCAAGAATTTGCCTTTCGCCATGATTTGTTGTTAAAAGCCGAAGAACTCGGGTTTTAATCTCCGCAACCTTCTACTCAAAAGTAGAAGGTTTTTTAGACTTGTTTTCGAAACCGCCTCCAGTTTTGTTGGCTCAAGCTACAATACAATAAGGAAAACAAAAAAAGGCCAAACGAAAAATCGTTTGCGCCCAATTGGATTAGAAAGGACTTTAAGAATGGCAGAAGAAAACTATACCGTCCAAAATCTAGATTTTAGTCGAGATGGACAAAAAATTGCGGGGAAATTGTACTTGCCCAAGGATATGAGTGAGTTGGCTTTGGTCATTATGTCTCATGGTTTTGGAGCCAATTGGTCAAAGACCCAACCTTATGCCGAATTTTTCGCCAACCATGGTTTAGCCGCCTACATTTTTGACTTTATTGGAGGCGGATTGAACATTCAAAGCGATGGAACCACGACTGAGATGTCCGTGTTAACAGAAGCAGCGGATTTAGAAGCGATCCTTACTGGGTTTGAAATCAATTCTCGTTTTGAATCCATTTTTTTATTTGGGGAAAGCCAAGGTGGATTTGTCTCTACTTATGTAGCGGCCAAACATCCAAAAGACATTGCGGGTTTAATTTTGTTATATCCAGCTTTTGTTTTACAAGACGATGCCAGAAAGCGAACACCCAATTTAAAGGAAATCCCTGAAATCCAAGACGTAATGGGAATTCCCATTGGAAAACGCTACACCTTGGATGCCCTGTCCTTTGATATTTATGACACCATGAAACAATATCCGGGACCGGTTTTGATCATTCATGGGACTGCAGACCCTATTGTGCCTTTAAGCTATGCCCAAAGAGCAGCGCAAACCTTTTTGCGCGCCCACTTGGAAACCATTGCGCAAGCTGGACATGGCTTTAGTGGCAAAGACTTAAATGAGGCGGCAAGGTGGTCGCTTGGTTTTATTGATAAAATCTTAGAGTTTAACAAAGAATCGCTGCATTTAGCCATTGACGATACAGAGGTCAGTGTAAATTGGCACGACAACAAAGCCACTCAAGCCTTGAAAGCTTTGGCCAATAAAGGGCCTTTAACCCTTTCGATGTCAAAATACGGCGGTTTTGAACAAGTGGGGAACATTGGTCAAACTTTACCAAGTCAAGAAGAGTCCATTACTACCCGCCCGGGTGATATTGTGCTTTACAATCACGATCAACTGGTGATCTTCTATGGATCCAATACTTGGGAATATACTCCTCTTGGCACGATTGTAGAGCCAAGTGGCGTGAAGCTCACTCAACTGCTTGATCGCAAAGAAACCACCATCACACTTTTCTTACGCTAATAAAAAAAGAGTCTTTTCCTTAGGGGTTCTTACGCAAATTTTGTGGGTCGGTTGAGAAATTAATCTTAAAGAGATAAAGCAAGAAATGAGAAATATTCTCCTTCCATTGGATCTTAGCTTCTCATGATCTTATTCTCCAAAATCCCTTACCTTTTCTTTTTAAGTCTATAGGTAAAGTATTTTTCCATTTAAAATAGACTAAAAATCTTTGTTTTAAAATCGATGGTTAAGGAATTATGAAGATAAAAGGACAAATTATTCAAAGTATCTCTTTAGGATTTAAATTAACCTCACCCACAAAATGTGCGTAAGAACCTCCCTAGGGGCGACTCTTTTTTTATTATTCGTCAAAAAGTGTATCCACATCAATGGTGTGCTTTTCACCTACATAAATGTTGGCGGGACGAATGAGTTTGCGATTGTTTTGACGATTTTCCAAATGATGCGCAATCCAACCCGCACAACGGCTAATCGCAAAAAGTGGCGTATAAAGCGATTGATCGATGCCAAGTAAGTGATAGGCAAAGCCAGAGTAATAATCTACATTGGCACAAACCACTTTGCCCTTGCGCTCTTTCATCACTTGACAAGCTGCTTTTTCAAAACGTTCAAGCAATTCGAAGGTGTCTAATTCCCCTTTTTCTTGAGCTAAAGTGCGCACTTCTTCTTTAATCAACAAACAACGTGGATCGCTTTGGGTGTAAATGGCATGACCAATACCATAAATCAAACCCGTTCCATCTCCCGCTTTTTTTTCTAAAATATCTTGGCACATCTGCTTCAATTCTTCCTCGCTGGCTTCAAGTGGGAGAGTTTGAAGCAACATTTGGGTTTGGCTTCCCACTTTTCCCGCCGCTCCGCCATGTTTTGGCCCTTTTAAAGAGCCGATCGCTGCAGAAATGCAGGAATAAATATCGGTGCCCGTAGAGGAGATGACCACATCCGCAAAAGTCGAATTGTTGCCGCCTCCATGATCAGCATGGACCATCATCAATACATCCAAAACCCGAGCTTCTTGTTTGGAATAGGGCTGATGATCGCGAGCCATCCAAAGCACATTTTCCGCAAATCCCGCAGCCGGTAAGGGATAAGAAGAAATTTTTTGCTTGGAATAAACGGAGAACACAAACAAAGGCAAGGAGGATAAGACACAAAGACCTTTCATCATGCGATCTTCTAGGGTATCGTTATCCGGATTTTCATCTTGTCCATACAGCTTAAGCACTTCAATTTGCATGGCGTTGAGTAAATTTTGGGTCCGATAGGTTTCAAAAACCAAACTATTGGAAAAGTCGTGTTTTAAGACGTATTGAAATTCTTCTAATTCGTGAAGCGTCGGCAATTTACCAAAAATTAACAAGAAGGCGGCGATTTCATAGCCACGAATTTTTTGATCTCGTTTTTCTAAAGCGACCAAATCAGCAAGGGAATATCCCCGATAAATGAGTTGGCCTTCTTTGGGCAATTTTTGATCGTCTACCAAATCATAGCCGATGACATCACAAATACGGGTTAAGCCCACTTTGACCCCCGTGCCATTTTCATTGCGTAGTCCCGCTTTTACCCGATGAAGAGAATACAGCTCAGGGGCAATGGAATTGTCTGGGGTATTTTCTACATAAACATCTTTTAAATTTCGACTCATACTCTAATTTCCTTCCAAAGTCCTTCTAAGATAATAAGGATTCGTATTTCGACAAACTAAAGGTTTGTTTTTTGACTTTTTATAAACTCTATTTTCTTAATGAAGAGTATTTCTAGCTTAAAAGCCGTAAAAAAAAAGCCAAGACCTTCTAAACAAATCCTTTCCAAAAGAAACTTTTTAGGGATTCGTGGATACGCTTACACAAATCCGTTGAAAATTAGTCGAAACAATTTGTGTATGATGTCAGTTGAAATTCATTCCAAACAATATTCTTTGGTTTTTCCTCATTTTGTTTGGCTTGAGGCCTCCATAAAAAAGGTTTTTCCTTGCGTTCAAGCAGGAATCTTAAGCCCTAGAAAGGAAATTTCATGGCAAAAAATCTAACCCAAAAAATTTTAGATGCTCATATTTTAAAAGGGCAGCCCATTCCTGGACAGCCCGTAGAAGTTAAAATTGATCAAACCTTGACCCAAGATGCCACCGGTACGATGGCGTATATTCAACTTGAAGCGATGGGAGTCGATCAAGTTAAAACGGAACTTTCCGTGTCCTATGTGGATCACAATACCTTACAATCCGGTTTTATGAATGCCGATGACCATGCTTACCTTCAATCAGTAGCGGCTAAACATGGGGTGTTGTTCTCTCGCCCTGGCAATGGTATTTGTCACCAAGTTCATTTGGAACGCTTTGCTAAACCAGGTAAAACGCTGATCGGTTCAGACTCCCATACTCCAACCGCTGGAGCGCTAGGCTCCATTGCGATGGGGGCTGGAGGATTGGATGTGGCCAAAGCGATGGCCGGTTTAGGATATACCATTCCCTATCCTCAAGTGGTTGAAGTTCGTTTAGAAGGGCAATTGCCTCATGGAGTCTCCGCTAAAGATATCATCTTGGAACTCTTAAAACGTCGCTCCGTGAAAGGTGGAGTCGGCAAAATTTTTGAATACACCGGCGATGGATTGAACACACTCTCCGTTTATCAACGCGCTACCATCACCAACATGGGCGCTGAACTTGGAGCTACAACCTCCATTTTCCCTTCCGATCAGCGCACTCTTGAATTCTTGCGCCAACAAGATCGACAAGCCGATTGGCAAGAACTCAAAGCGGATGAAGGGGCGACTTATGATGATGTGGAAATCATCGATTTATCCACTTTACGTCCTGCCGCAGCCTGTCCTAATTCCCCCGATGCGGTAAAATCCATTGACGAACTGGAAGGTCAAAAAATTGACCAAGTCGCCATTGGTTCTTGCACCAACTCGGGATTTGAAGACTTAATGAAAGCGGCGGCGATTTTAGAAGGCCAAAAAGTAGCGCCCAATGTTTCTTTAGTCATTTCTCCTGGAAGTCGTCAAGTGCTTTTAAAATTGATGGAAAGCGGCGCGCTGCAAACATTTGTAAAAGCGGGTGCCCGTATTTTGGAATGCACTTGTGGTCCTTGTATTGGTATGGGTCAATCGCCCAAAAGTGAAGGTGTGTCTTTGCGAACCTTTAACCGCAATTTCTATGGTCGTTCGGGTACCAATTCGGCTGGTGTCTATCTCGTAGGGCCTGAAGTGGCTGCAGCGAGTGCCATTGCTGGGGTGTTTGCCGATCCAACTCAATTGGACTATCAAGACAGTCATTTTGAAGAAGTACCCTTCATTGATGACAGCATGATTTTGCTGCCTTCTTCCAATCCTGAAGAAGTAGAAATCGTTCGTGGTCCAAACATTAAGCCATTGCCTTTAAACGAAGCTTTGCCCGCGTCCTTTATTAAAAAAGCTGTGATTGTTCTTGGCGACAACATCACTACCGATCACATTGCGCCCGCAGGGGCTAAAGTATTGCCTTATCGCTCCAACATCGAAAAGCTTTCAACTTTTGTCTTTGCCAACAACAAAGAAGGCTTTGATCAAGTGTGCAAAGAAAACGGCGGAGGAATTATTGTAGCGGGTGAAAACTATGGTCAAGGAAGTAGTCGAGAACACGCGGCCCTTGCTCCAATGTATTTAGGGATTAAAGCCGTTTTGGCTAAGTCTTTTGCGCGCATTCACTTAGCCAACCTCATCAACTTTGGTATTTTACCGTTGGTGTTTGAAAATCCTGCCGATTATGACACCATTGATGAAATGGACGATTTAGCCTTTGAAAACCTTGATACCCTTCAAGCCAATCAACCTTTGGTGGTGAAAAACCTTACCAAAGGCTTGGAATACAACCTCATTCCCCAATTTGTTGAACAGGATATTCCGGTTTTACAAGCGGGAGGAACACTGAACTACATTCGTTCGATGCAAGATTAGTCAAGCTAGGAAGTTTTCTAAGAAAACTTCCTTTTTTTATTTTTTCCTTTCGTCTTTAAAGGCAGATGAGCAACCAAGACCCAAAGTTTCCTTTTTTCTTGCATTCTTGGAAAAAAGGAGGCTTTTGAAATGGAATCAAAAGAAAAAATGGCATCCATGCTCGATAAAACCATTACCCCCTCGGCCTATTGTGTTTCCCCAGATCCGGCGTTGCAATTCGTCTTTGGGATGTTTGGTTTGACCACTTGGATTTCCACCATTGTACCGATGTCGGTGGATGCCATGTTTGTCAAAGGGGTTTTGCAGGTGTGCCTTGGTGTAGCTGCTTTTGCAGGCAGTTGTATGAATTTACGTCGTGGGGATCCCCATGGCAATGTAAACTTAATTTTATCGGTGATCTTAGGCTTTGCCTTTGGGATTACCTCACTCGCTCCATTTTTTGGAGGGCATGTCCATACTTGGCTTTTGTCAACCATTTTATTGGCTGGAAGTCTTTACATGGCTTGTTTTTTACCCCTTCTAGGAAATGCCCCGATGTATGTCTGGGCTGAGCATATTTGCGTATGTCTAGGACTTTTTTTTAAGAGCCTTTCGGATATTTTAAGTGTAAAAATGCTTGGCGAAATTGGCGCTTGGTTATTGCTTGGCTTTGCTCTTCTGGCCTTGTATCAAGGGGTGAGTGAAATGTATGCTTTGTGTGGACGCCAATTGCCTCAAGGTCCAAGAATGCCTTGGGGAAATAGAAAGTAGGTTTTATGGAAAATCCTGCACTCGATACACGCAAACGGGCCATCTTTTTGGACTTGGATGGAACGTTATGGGATCGTGAAGTCGTGCCCGCCTCCGCTTGGCAAGCGATCAAACAAGCCCGAGCCAATGGACATCTTGTCTTTGTCAACACGGGGCGTAGAGAAGACTCCATTCCCCAATTTTTATGGGATGCCCAATTGGATGGGTATTGCTTAGCTACAGGGATGAAACTCATTGCCAATCAAGAAGTCGTCGCAAGTCATACGATGGATAAAGAGGCGGTGGAAAAAATAGCCGCGTATTTAAACAGCCAAGGCAGTGGCTATGGCCTAGAAGCGGATTTGATCACCTTCGATGATCCCAAATACGCTTTTCGCCACAAAGTTTTTTTTGATAAAGAACAGCGTTTAGAAAAAAACTTACGGGTTCCCCTTTCACGCTTAAACGATGAATTGAAAGAGGAAATCGTTAAAGTGGTATTTGACTGTGAACGACGCTTTCCTTTGGAAGAAAAAGCGAAAGAACTGGGCTTTGACGTTTTAATTTACTCCAATCGCTTTACACCAGTCGCCGATATGGGATCGCTTTTTCGCGGTGAAATTACGGACGCACGCTGGAACAAAGCCCATGCCATGCGCTCGATGCTTGAAGCGATGAAGTTAGACCCAAACGATTATTTAATTGTGGCCATAGGCGATTCCGAAAACGATATTCCAATGTTTGAGGAAGCCGATGTAGCCATTTGTATGGGCAATGGTACAAAAAGTGCTAAGGAACATGCGGATCATTTAAGCGATCACATCAATTGTGATGGCTTAGCCAAAGCGCTTGCGTGGCTTAATACGTGCGAGCTTGAAGCCATCAATCTAAGTCCTAAAACGGTTCAAGAGGAAGAATAGGAGCCCTTTTAAAAGTTTGGCCTATGGGCTAGGAAAAAATTCAAAAAAGAAAGTGGAATCCGCTCATTCAGGAGCGGATTTTTTCAAACTCTTTCAGGCGAATTGACAGAAATTTTCATTCTCTTTAGAATGCAAACTACAATCAATGTCCATATTGGACTCAAAAAGCGCTGAAGGGGAGCAGTAAAGTCGATAAGTGTAAAGAGAGCTTCTGGTTGGTGTAAAGAAGCCATGAATCGATTTGAATCACACCCTGGAGCTGGGTTTAGGCAATGAGATCCCGGTGGTCCCCGTTAAAAGACAGGCTGTTTCAGTCACAGAGGCGTTCTTTGCGAAAAGAACGTAAAAAAAGGTGGGACCGCGAAAGAAACCTTTCGTCCTTTTGAGGAGAAAGGTTTTTTTCTTTGGGCGCTGAAAGGAAGAAAACTTATGGAATTAAGAACCCCCCCTGGCAGTCAAGACATGTTGGCAAGTGCCTTACGTAAGAAAAGACAACTCGCCAATCGCATTCAAGAAGTCTTTGATCAATTTGGCTTTGAAGAAGTCCAAACGCCAGCGATTGAATATTACCAAACGTATAATCAAGCGTTTCAAACGCTTCAAGATCAAAAAATGTTCAAATTGGTTGATGCCAATCAAGACATTTTAACTTTACGTATGGATATGACCATTCCCATGGCAAGACTTGCGGCGACCTCTTTAAAAAATGCCACTTTGCCCTTACGTCTTTCTTATTTAAGCGATGTTTGGAAAGTGCGCAAAGCGTATTCTGGTAAACACATTCAAACGAGTGATTGTGGAGTGGAACTCTTTGGAGTCGATGACGACTTAGAAATTTTGGTTTGCGCTTTAGAAGCGTTAAAAGCCAGTGGTCTAGAAAATTATCGTTTGGAATTAAGCGATTCGCGACTCATTCAAGGGGCGGCTTGTCATGCCTTTGATAATCCTCAAGATATTGAAAAACTCGCCGATCTTTGCGATCGCAAATCCATGGTGGAACTCGAACAATTTTTAGAAAGCTTTGATTTACCAGAGCAGGTTAAGACCTATTTTTTAAGTCTTCCCCTTTTGGATGGAGGCGTAGAAGTATTGGATCAAGCTCGTGCTTTAGCTTTTGATCAAGATGCTCTTAAAGCGCTTGATTCTTTACAAAAAACTGGAGAGTTTTTAGCCGCCCTTGGTTATGGCGATCAAGTGGGCTTTGATCTTGGTAAATTGCCCCATTTGAATTACTATACCGGCCTAATTTTTGAAGGCTATGTGCCAGGAGCCAGTGGTACGGTGCTTTCAGGAGGGCGCTATGATGACTTAATGCAAAGCTTTGGACGCCCTGTCCCCGCTGTTGGCTTTGCTTTTAAGATGGATCCCTTGGCTGCTTTATTACCAAACGATGAACCGCGCGAAAACTTAATCATTCGTTATCCCGATTTTCTACGCCTTGAAGCCTTTACCCTTGCAAAACTTGAACGGGAGCGTCAATCGGTCCGCTTAGTTTGTGATGACAGTGTAGAGGAAATCGTACTTGAAAAGGAGGTTCGTCCATGAGTTTACGCATTGCTTTAACCAAAGGTCGCTTAGAAGATAAAACACTCACGATGCTTGAAGAGGC
The DNA here is from genome assembly GCA_964389885.1 of uncultured Erysipelotrichaceae bacterium. GTDB lineage: Bacteria > Bacillota_I > Bacilli_A > Erysipelotrichales > Erysipelotrichaceae > Allobaculum. The sequence continues at coordinate 17,809 of CAYMGC010000022.1, forward strand.
TGGCTATGGTACCCAATACGTTCGCAACAAAGGGCGCGCGTTGGTATTGCCCGATTCAATCAAAGATATCGATTACGTGTTGGTTAAATCCAACGATTGCATTACCTATGTCGATCATGGAGTAGCCGATTTAGGGGTTGTGGGAAAAGATACGTTAATGGAAAGCGAAGGCTCCAACTACTACGAAATGTTGGATTTAAAAACTGGTAAATGCTGCTTTATTGTAGCGGCTTTACCAGAGGCCAATTTGTTTGAAAAAAAGGGCACCATTCGTATTGGAACGAAATATCCCAATGTAGCTCGTCAATACTTTTTATCCAAAAACATGGATGTGGAAATCATCAAAATCGATGGATCCGTGGAACTTTCCCCCCTGATCGGTTTAGTGGATGGCATTGTGGACATCATGGAAACGGGCAATACGTTGCGTGCCAATGGCTTGGAAGTATTGGATGTGTGTGCCGATATTTCAGCGCGCGTCATCGTCAATAAAGCCAGTTGGAAATTAAAGAAACATGAAATTGAAGCGGTCTTACAAGACTTAAAGAAAGCTGTGGCCTCATGCTAAATCAACTCAATAAACAAAATCAAGAGCGCTTAGCGGCCTATTTAGCCAGTCGCTCTCAAGATATTTCACCAAAAATCATTGGACAAGTGGCGGAAATTTTACAAAACGTGAAGGCCCACCAAGATGAAGCCCTTATCGCGTATACCCAAGCTTTTGATGATGTGGATTTAAGTCAACAGCCTTTACGGGTATCCCAAGAGGAAATCGCAGCTCAGGCCGCTAAAGCCGATCCCTTTTTTGTCGCTTCTTTGCAAGAAGCGGCTCAAAACATTCAAGCGTTTCATGAAGCCCAACGTCAAGAAGGCTATCGGCTTCAAAAAGAGGATGGCATTTATTTAGGACAACGGGTCTTGCCCTTACAAGCCGTAGGGATTTATGTTCCTGGTGGTCGAGCCCAATATCCTTCCTCCGTGTTGATGAACGCCATTCCTGCCAAAATTGCTGGCGTTGAGCGCATTGTAATGGTAACGCCCCCTTCTAAAGAAGGTCGGATTGCGCCAAATTTAGCGGCTGCTGCTCAAATTGCCGGAGTAGATGAAATTTATACCGTAGGAGGAGCACAAGCCATTGGGGCCTTGGCCTATGGGACTCCAAGCATTGCGCGAGTGGATAAAATTGTTGGTCCCGGTAATATTTACGTAGCGGCCGCCAAAAAATTGGTATTTGGGCAAGTGGATATCGACATGATTGCCGGACCAAGTGAAATTTTAGTCATTGCGGATGAAAACGCCAATCCGGCCCATGTCGCAGCGGATTTATTAAGCCAAGCTGAACATGATCCCATGGCCAGCTCCATTTTAATTTCCACCAGCCAAAATCTTATCGATCAAGTCAATGAAGAACTCATTAAGCAAACCGCTGTCTTGCCTAAAAAAGCCATTGTGGAATCTTCTTTAGAACATTACGGAAAAGCCATTTTAGTCGATGCGCTTGAAGAAGGCCTTGCCATTTCCAACGCCATTGCCCCCGAACATTTGGAGTTACAAATTGAAAATGCCATCGATTATTTGCCTCTTGTTAAAAATGCTGGATCTGTTTTTCTTGGCTACACCACCTGTGAAAGCATTGGGGATTACTTTGGCGGCACCAATCACGTATTGCCGACTTCTCAAACCGCGCGCTTTTCTTCCCCTTTAGGTGTCGATGCCTTTATTAAAAAGTCCTCCTACTTGTACTACACTCCCGAAGCGTTGCAAAAACATGGGAATAAAATTATTAAGATGGCGCAGGAAGAGGATTTAGAAGCGCATGCCAATGCGGTACGCATTCGCCTACAAGGAGAAAAAGGATGAGTTTATACCAAGCCCATAAAAAAAGTGGGATTTTGCTCAATGGCAACGAAAATCCCCAAGAGCCAAGTGAAGAGTGGCGTGAAGCGTTTTTTCGCTTTTTAGCCGATGAACAACTCAACCGCTATCCCGATGATCCGACGACGGATTTAATTGAGGCCTATGCCCAAGTTTACGATTTAAACCCCAAAGGAGTCATGGCGGGAAATGGAAGCGATGCGTTGATTCAGTTGATGATTACCACCTTTTGTCGCAATGGCAAACCACTTGTTTGTTTAGACCCTGATTTTGGAATGTATCACTTTTATACGGCAGCCTTACAAGCCAAGGCCATCACGCTTTCCACCTCTTGGGCTGGAGAATTTAAGCTAGAGGACTTGGTAAAACTGGCTAAGGATAATCAAGCTGGCTTAGTTCTCTTTTCC
>CAYMGC010000023.1:0-19417 GCA_964389885.1 uncultured Erysipelotrichaceae bacterium
TCTTTTTGAAAAGCAGAGCATATTTTAAAGTGGTCGATCTTTAAGGGAATATAATGAAACAGCAAGAAAGTTTTAAGATGAAAGATTTTACACTTTTCCAGACTCATAAAGGGAAAAGAGTATTCTTCTTGAGGAATGAAAAGGATATTGAATCGAAAGGAGGTTCGGCAATTCCTCTCTACCTTTAGGTAGCTACCCTTGCCGAATAGACTATGAGCAATTTCTTCTCTGAATTGGGAGACGACATCAAAAAAGAATGGGAAAAATTTGAGGAAAACGTAAAAACCGATGCGAAAAAACTCAAAGAAAAATTTGAAAGCGAAAAATCCAAAGTAGAAGCGGATGCCGATAAAGAAATCAATAAGGCTAATGATGCTTTAGAAGCTGACAGTGCTAAAGCAGCCGCTAAAGCGGATCAAATTAAAGAAGATTTACAAAAAGATGCTGCCAATGCCAAAGCAGACGTGAAAAAAGATGTAAATGATGTCAAAGCGGACGCTGCCCATGTAGCTTCTACCGTGAAAAAAGACGTTGCTGCAGCGGATGCTGATGTAAAAAAAGATGTAGCCAAAGCGGATGCAGAAGTTAAAAAAGATGCTTCTGATGTCAAAGCCAAAGTTGAAGCTTTTGGTAATGATGTAAAATCCAATTTTGATAAAGGCTTAGCCAGCGTAAAAGAACAAGCCCAACGCATTTCTGATGGCGTAAAAGATGCGGTAAATAAAGGGGTAAATGTTGTAAAAGACGATACTAAAAAAGTAGGCGATAGCGTTGAAAAAACGGCTAATCAAGTCAAAGATGCAGCCCAAAGCTTAACGACTAAAGCGAAAGATGCCGCTGAAAAAGCAACAACAGATGCGAAAGAAGACCTGAATCAAGTTAAAGATCACGTCCAAGTAGCTGCGGCAGATGTTAAAAAAGACGTTACCCAAGCGACTGATAAAGTAAAAGACGACCTCAATAAATAAATCTTTAAAGGAGATAGAAATTTCTATCTCCTTTTTGTTTGGGCCTTAAAAATCAAGAGCAATGAAACCTTTCCTTTCAAAGAAAAATACCTTGGTCTAAGAAAGACCATCATGGAGTCTTTATTCCATCACCTTGAAGGTGTGAAGATATCAATAAAATGGGTATATTTTTTTTGTTTCAAAAATCTTTCAGAATATTGATTTTTCAGTCATTCTAAGTAGTATAAAGAACGAGGAGTGAGAAAGAACTTTATGGTCAAAAATAATATTGAAGTAGACATTAAAGTGAAAATTCTCGAAGGCGGATATACCCAAGAGCGTCTGGGTACGAAGATTGGTACTACATCACAATATGTAAACCGAATCATCAAAAAGAAGGATGGACTTTTAAATAAAACCTTCATCCAAATGATGGAAGCCTTGGGGTACGATATTGAACTTGTATATGTGCCTTGCGAGAAGCGCGACGCTTAAGAATCTATTTGTACTGGGGAAGCTCAAGGCTAGAGCTTCCCACTTTTTTTCTTCTCTTGAAAATCTGCTATACTAAATATACTTATGCTTAGAAAGGGGAAATGAGTATGGCGAACCAACCTGTAAAAATGATTGCGGTCAATCGGCAAGCTCGACACGAATATGAATTATTAGATCGCTATGAGGCAGGCATTGAACTCAAAGGCACTGAGATTAAAAGTATTCGTAAAGGGAAAGTTCAGCTCAAAGATGCTTATATTTCTATTCGCGATGGACAAGCTATTGTGAAAGGAATGCACATTTCTCCTTACGAATTCGGCAATCGTTTCAACCATGATGAAGTACGTGATCGTCGTTTGTTATTGCATAAACGAGAAATTTTAAAACTTGATCAAGCGGTACGTTTAAAAGGGTTAACGCTTATTCCAGTTAGCATTTATATTAGCCATGGATTATGTAAACTGGAAATTGCGGTAGCTCGTGGTAAAAATTTACATGATAAACGGGAGAGTGCTAAAAAACGCGATGTCGAACGTGAAATTCGAAAACTTGTAAAAGAGCGCTATTAAGTCTTGCCAAAAGAAAAAGTATGTAGTATGATTTTCAAGGTTCAAGAAAGACATTTCTTGTCCTAAATGCCGGGGATGTTTCTGGCATTCGATGAGTAATAGCTTGGTCTTAGCTACAGCCGGGTAATTCCGTTAAAAATTATTAAAAGAAACGCTAATACTTATAACTATGGTTACAGCTATGGTTCCAACCGTGCTGTTGCCTTCGCTGCTTAATTGAACATTTAATGTCTTGCAGCCGATTCAAATGAGTTTGCTTTCTTATAGTTTGAATCGCTAACACAAAGAAGATAAGGTAAGCCTTAGACTGGAAGTCTTACTCGAAAATCTACAGTCAACCCTCTAATGGTTTGTGTCTGTCCAACCTTAGAGTTTTTAGACAGAATAAGCTGTAAACGCTAATTCGTGGAGCATTGCTTAGACGCGAGTTCGAGTCTCGCCATCTCCACCAATGGGGCATTAGCTCAGCTGGGAGAGCGCATGGCTGGCAGCCATGAGGTCGGGGGTTCGATCCCCCCATGTTCCACCATTTTGATTTTATTGTTTAAATTTTTCTCTTAAATATCTCATATAAGATTTATTTAAAGAAGAATTTAAAATTTTATAAAAAGAGGTTGATCCTCTAAATCGCGCAATTGAGAGCCATTAGGCTCTCTTTTTTTCTGCAAGGTTACTGAATCTTTACAATTGGCTATAAGTTATTTCACTGCTTCTTCCGTCGCAGAATTGGTTAAATTCCTTTTTGCTGATTTCCTGAAATTTTTTCAGTCAATATCTTTTAGATTAAGCCAAAGGACTGATCAAGATAAAGGTATCCGTTTAATCGTTAGTGTCAGTGGACAAAAACAATGAATGGAACTAAGATTTTTCTTTTAGATAGATATGTTTAAGGGAGAAAATTTATGAGACGAATTTTAATAGGAGCTTTTACACCATTTGGAGGCGATGATATCAATCCTTCTTGGGAAACCGTCTCCTGTCTTCCCAATGAAATAGATGGTGTTAAAATTAACATCTTACAAATTCCGGTTGTATATGAACAAGCAGCTCAAATGCTTTTAGATAAAGCAGAAGAAATTGATGCGGATTGTGTTCTTTGTTTTGGCTATAACAATAAGGCTCGAATTCTCGAAGTCGAATACGTTGCCATCAACCTACAACGAACCAAAATGGCTGACCAAGCTGGGTATCTTCCTAAAGATTGTCCCATTGATCCATATGGGCCTTTAGCTCGCAAAACGGACTTACCCATTTTTGATTTAGTGGATCGACCCGCCCGTCCTTGGCCAGTAAAAATCAGCTTGAGTGCTGGGGCTTATGTGTGCAATGATGTGATGTATCGGCTTTTAGCTTGGTGTGAAAGTCATAACAAAATTGGCGGCTTTATTCATGTCCCACCTATAGAAGAAGTGTGGGGACGTGGAATGACAAGAGAGCAATTAAATGAAGCGGTCTATGCCCTTTTAAAGGAACTCATTCATCTAGAAAATAAACGTGATTGGAAACGCTAAACAAAAACTCTCGTCATTCGGCGAGAGTTTTTAAAGTCTTTTTTAGTTATTTATGATGCAAATGAATTTAATTTTTTCTTGGCACGGGTCACAATAAAGGTGCCAAGCAAAAAAGGTTTCACCGAAGCGAAACCTGAGTATGGCAAGTAGTCGATTTAGAAAGTGCGAAGTTCAAAATCGGATACAATAATAGACTGTTCAATGCGACGGAGTTCATCTTGACGACGGCTGACTGGGATCATGGCAGTGATCTCATCATCATCGTAACCAACCACCATGTTGCGCTCTGATAACATGATTGGACGTTTTAAAACAGAAGGATTACGTTGGATGAACCGAGTAAGTTGCGAAATCGACATATCATCTAAGTTGGTTTTTAAAGTAGCATAGGCTTTAGAACGAGTAGAGATAATGTCTTCAGTACCATTTTCACACCGAGAAAGAAGATATTTGATTTCGGCTTCCGAAAGCAAGTTAGAGAAAATATTCTTTTCTACAAAATTGATATGGTTGTCTTCAAGCCATCTTTTTGCTTTGCGGCAGCTAGCACATCCAGGAGATGTATAAAATAATACGGCGTTATTCATAATTTTTCCTCCAAAACTTTCTTTCAGTTTTTATTTGAGTTCTTAATGTAATTTGTAATTTCTTAAGTGGTTTCCTTAACTTCGTCTTTATCTTAACCCTAACTGAAGTAAAGATGCAATGCATTTTTATTAATTTTTTTAAATTTTTTTTCGTGTTTTCCTTATGGATGTAATCCCTTTAATTCCTTTATCTAAAGGTTAAATCACCTTAAATAAAATATTTATAAATCAATTAAAATGATTTTAAGTCTTTTTAATACAAGAAATACAATCCTTTTTAAAGGATTCTTTAGGCTAAAGTTAGCCTTTTTTTTCTTTATCTCTTCCTTGCACAAAATTAAAAACTTCTTTCTTCCTCTTTAGAAATCCAACTTAGTGACCCTTTGAGCCAACACTTTTTCTATATAAACCCCTTTCAAAATGACTTTTTTATCGAAAACTTCTTTTTTTCTTTTAAGGATCTTAATATGGGAAACTTTGGGATTAAGAAAGGGAAACAATTTATAAGGAAAGCAACCCGAAGATCTAAAGAAGAAGTGAAGAATCTTTCTCATTCGCCATTTTTTTCTACATGTTTTATTCTAAAAAAGAAAGCAAAATCGTTAATTGCTTTGGTGCTTTCTTTTTTAGAAAGGAATTTCTCATGTCACAGCCATCACAAACCAATTCTTCTCAAAATCAAGATGAAGTTTACGTTTTAGAAGGGGAACCTAACGAAGTTTTTAATGCCCAAGGTCAACCCATTCCCTTAACACCCGAAGAAGAAAAAGAAGTCGAAGCCCAGATTTAAAGAGAATAGACAGACTTGGAGCGATGCTAGTCAAGTGTTTTGGCCTATGTTAAACTTTGAATGAAACTTAATTTAAAGATTGTGCTCCATACGAGCTTAAAAACGTTGTCTATGACAACTAAAGAAAGGGAAAGTTTAACCAAATATGGATGTAAAAGAAGTGTTAAACACCAATCAAAGCTATTTCGAGGATTTTGTCACTCGTGCTGTTTATAATTCCAATGCCATTGAAGGCAGCACCTTAACAAAAAACGAAACGTATGCCTTGATTTTTGACTCCAATCATTGCCCTATCAATGCCAATGCCAAAGAAATTCATCAAGCCATCAACCATAAACGCGCTTTAGTCTACGTCTTGGATCGCATCAATCGCAATGAACCGCTCACCGAAGAGTCTTTGATCGAAATCAATGACATTATCAACGAAAACATTCTCTTTGGTGGAGCGTACCGTGAAGATCCTGCTATTGTTTCTGGATCTACCAAAGTTTTTCCTGGTCCAGAAGAAATTTCTTCCTTTTTGAAGAAATTTATCGTTCGCTACAACGAATTGGTAGAAAACGGCTTTACTATGAATGATGTAGCGGATTTGCATCTTCAGTTTGAAAATATCCATCCTTTTTCCGATGGAAACGGCAGAACGGGTCGTATTTTGATAGACACCATGTTGATTCGAAATAACCAAGCTCCGATCGTTATTCCTTTGGATTTGCGCAATGATTACTATAAGATGCTCGAAACCAACAATGATAAAGCGATGGCTCAAGAATTCAGCCGTCTTCAACAACAAGAAGAAAAAAGAATTGAAGACTTTGAAGCTTTACGCTAAATTCGGTCTATTTTCGTATTAGCGAGCAACCTTCGGGTTGCTTTTTTTATTGGGTACTTTTTGGATTCATCCCCTATTTTCTCCTTAAGAAAAAGGTATTCTCTTTGTTTTCACTCTAAGAGAAAAAATTACTTTTATTGGGCCATCTGCTAAAATGAAACTAACTAGCATTGGATGCTCAGCGCTTTCGAAAAGCAAAAGCAGGCGTTGGTTTCCCCCTTATTTTCACCAACGATCCCTTTACGGTCCGATGCAGACATAAAGGAGTATGACCATGATTAAACGAATTGGCATTTTGACTTCTGGAGGCGACTCGCCTGGAATGAACGCGGCAGTTCGTGCTGTCACCCGCATTGGGATTAACGCCGGACTTGAGGTGTTTGGAATTTACAATGGATACAAAGGGATGGTAGAAGGATACATTGAACCATTGACCACCGAATCCGTCAGCGAAATCATTACCCGTGGTGGTACTATTTTAGGTTCTGCCCGTCTACCCGAATTCAAAGAAGTAGAAGTCCGCGAAAAAGCTATTAAACAGCTTAAAAAGCGCGGTATTGAAGCTGTTGTAGTGGTTGGTGGGGATGGATCGTATCGCGGCGCTTTAGAACTCACCCATATGGGAATCAACTGCATCGGATTACCAGGAACAATTGATAATGACATTACCTGCACTGATTTTACCATTGGCTTTATGACTGCTTTAGAAACGATCGTGGATGCGGTCGATAAACTGCGTGACACCTCTAATTCTCACCATCGTTGCTCCATTGTCGAAGTAATGGGTAACCGTTGTGGAGACTTAGCTTTGTGGGCTGGTATTGCTTGTGGAGCAGAAATTGTGGTCACAAGTGAAAGTGGCTTTGATGAACAAGATATTCTCGATCGTTTACGCGATTTGGATCAAATTAAAAAGAAAAAACATGCGATTGTGATCATTTCCGAGAAAATTACAGATGTTCATCAATTTGCCAAAAAGGTTACTTTAAATACCGGATTTTCCGGTCGAGCTACCGTACTTGGTCACATTCAACGTGGTGGTTCTCCCTGCCCCTTTGATCGTATGTTGGCTAGCCAAATGGGCGAAAAAGCGGTGGATTTGTTAATGCAAGGCATTGGTGGGCAATGCGTGGCCATTCGTCAAAATAAAATCGTTTCTTATCCCATCGAACGAGCACTTGTTATGCCATCGGAATCCAAAAAGCCTTTAACGAATTTGTTTGAGCGTCTCGGATAAAAACTGATGTTTTTCTTTTTATGATTTTTGTAAATACTAAGAAGCCGAAAAATTTTTGGGCAAAAAAAGTGAATTGGCTCTTAGACAGAAAGAAGATAGACATTACGTTGAGGTAATTTCATGGATAAAAAAACAAAAGTTGTTTGCACCATTGGACCAGCTAGTGAAAATAAAGAAATGATTTCCAAGCTTGTCAATGAAGGAATGAACATTTGCCGCTTGAATTTTTCTCATGGTGACTATTCGGAACATAAAAATCGTATGGATATGATCCGTGATGTTTCCAAATCATTAAAAAAGCCCATTGGGATTATGTTGGATACCAAAGGGCCTGAAATTCGGCTGGGTGAGATGGAAAACGGTGGAGTACAATTTGAAAAAGGCGATGTCGTAACGATCGTTAATGATCCCACCTTAATTGGCAATAAAGAGCGCTTTGCGATTAGCGTTCCTGAAGTTTTCAATGACGTACATCCTGGGGATTTTATTTTGATGGACGACGGCAAAATGCGCGTGGATATCACGGAAGTAACTCCAGGAAAAGAATTTAAGGGAATTGTGGCCAATCCCCATTTCTTGAAATCCAAAAAAGGTTGCAACTTACCAGGAATCATTCTTTCCATGCCTTTTATTTCTAAGAAGGATGAAGCTGACTTACGCTTTGGAGCCCAAAATGATGTGGATTACATTGCTTTGAGCTTTGTGCGTCGTAAAGAAGATGTCTTAGCTGTTCGGGATATTTTGATTTCCGAGGGAAAAGATGAAATTCAAATTTTTGCGAAAATCGAAAACCAAGAAGGCTTCGATAATTTACGGGATATTCTTGAAGTAGCCGATGGCATTATGGTTGCTCGTGGAGATTTAGGCGTTAACGTTTCGCTTGAATACGTTCCAATTTATCAAAAACAAATGATTCGTATGGCTAATGAAGCGGGAAAACCCGTTATTACGGCGACTCATATGCTTGAATCCATGCAAGGCAATCCTCGTCCAACTCGAGCAGAAGCTTCTGACGTAGCCAATGCTATTATGGATGGTACCGATTGTGTCATGACTTCCGCTGAAACGGCAGCTGGTTTATATCCTGCTGAAGCAGTTCATACTTTTACAAAGATTGCTAAAGCGATTGAACCTATGATTGACTATAAAGCGCGTTTAGCTGATGGCATTGCTTCTTCTAAACGCAATATGAGCGATTCCATTGCGATTTCAGCAGCCGAAACTGCTTTGGCTATGGATATTAAAGCCATCATCGCCTTTACTCAATCTGGAAGTTCCGCTAAACGGTTAGCCAAATTCCGTCCCGAAGCTCCAATCATTGCGGTTACTTTCACAGAAGAAGTACAGCGCTCTTTGCTTCCTGTGTTTGGAGTCCATCCAGTTGTTACGGATGTTCAAAATACCCAACAAAATGAAGTACAACTTGCACGCAATATCGCTTTAAAGAATGGTTTACACCATGGCGATAACATCTTAGTGGTAGCTGGGTATCCCGTAGGTTCTGGTTCGACCAACATGATGCGCATTGTAACAGTTTAATTTTCAAGGTCCTTTTACAGGACCTTTTTTTATACTTAATTTTTTGTTCTTGCTTTTTGTCCCTTTTTTCTTTTATGTTTTTTTTAAGGAATAATTTTATGGAATGGAACAATAAAAATGGCTTCTGGATTCGCCAACCTCAAAATTATGCGATCAATGATCAAGAAATCCAAATTATCACCGATCCTCATACCGATCTTTGGCAACGTACCTATTATGGATTTCAAAACGATAATGCCCCAGTTTTCCAAATGCGTACTCGTGAACCGTTTTTCTCTTTTGTGGTCAAAACTGACTTCGACAGCAAACGACGCTTTGATCAATGCGGCATTGTAATGTATTTGGATAGCGACAATTGGCTTAAAGCCTCCATTGAATACGAAAATGATGAGTATCAGCGTTTAGGCAGTGTCGTTACCAATTTAGGCTATTCTGATTGGGCAACCACCGATATCCCTGCCTCTGTCAAATCGATGTGGTATCGCTTTAGTCGAAGAGAATCCGATTTTTGTCTGGAATACTCTTACGATGGTCTTGTGTTTCATCAAATGCGTATTTGTCATATGTGGAAAGGGGATGGAGAAATTCAATTTGGTGTCTATGCCTGCTCTCCAGAAGAGTCTTCCTTTCCAGCGACCTTTAGTCATATGGAAATCACAGATTGTAAATGGTTAGCTCATCAATAAGCCCAAAGGGAGTGAAAATCTCCCTTTTTTTATAAAGAAAAAGCAGATCTTCCTGGATCTGCTTAAAAAATTATTCAACGGCTTTAAGGGATTCGACCATTTCAATTTTTCGCAATTGAAATTTCATGATCCAATTTACCACCAAGGTAAAGAGCATGGTCAATCCAATTGAATACAAATACGATTGCCATAAAATGGTCCGTCCAAAGCGTACTGTATCCATTTCGGCTAAACTCATAATCATGTCATGCAAATAAATTCCCATGAATAAGCCAACGATACTTCCAATTAAAGCTAAGATAATGGTTTCACGATTGACGTAAGCATTGACTTCCTTTTCGGTAAAGCCAAGAACTTTAATGGTAGCAATCTCGCGCATTCGTTCAGAAATGTTGACGTTGCAAAGATTATAGAGGACCACAAAGGCTAGCATTGCTGCAGATAAAACCAAAACGACCACCACGAGTTTAATCGAAGAAATCATATCCAAAAAATTGTCGATGGTATTGGAATAAAACGTGATGGAGCGAACATCATCAATGGCCATGATTTGGGCACCTAAGGCACTTTCAAAATCGGCATCGGTGGATTCACTTACCACTAAAATATTGGCATCGGGCTTTTCTTGGATGCCTAAAGTTTCAAAGAGATCCTTGGTCACATAAATTTGATGTGAGATGTATTGCTCAAAAATACCAGCGATTTCTACACTGGCTTCTTCTTCGTTGGTGGTTTTAAAAGCAATGCGATCTCCGACTTTGGCATTGAGTTTTTCGGCGGTTTTAATGGAAATAAAAGCTCCTTCATTGTTTAATTCGGTTTTGGAATCTTTACTCATTGGAATAAAAGTCATGAAGGTTTCAAAAGCATTTGGATCGGAGACAATGTTTAAAAATCCACCTACATCTTTGTTGTCATAATTCACCGTAATGGCCATCATTTCCAAATTGCACACATCCTCTACACCGGAAATTGCCTGAATTTGATCTAGGGTTTCATCGATGTGTTTAGATTGAGCTGTAATGGAGGCATCGTAGTGGTAAATGGCTCCAAATTGGCGCGGAACAATGTCACTAATGGAATCATTGAGTCCAAATCCAGCTAATAAAAGCGCACAACAACCAGCAATACCAAGCACTGTCATGAAAAAGCGCTTTTTATAACGAAAGAGATTGCGCAAGGTCACTTTATGCATGAAAGAAAGCTTGGACCAAAACCAAGGAATACGTTCCAATAAAATACGTTGTCCAGCTTTTGCGGCTTTAGGACGCATGAGTTGAGCAGGAACTTCGCGCATTTCTTTATAAATTGAGCCATAGGTCGCCAACAACACCACTAAAGTTACCATTCCAGAAGCACTTAACATCAGCCAAGGTTGAAAGCGAAAATGAATGTCTTCCAGAGTGTACATGATGTTCCAAGTCGTATAAATAATCCAAGGAAAGACACCCATGCCCACCACACAGCCCAAAATACTTCCTAAAATGGAAGCCGATCCGGCATAAATCAAATACTTAGCCGCAATTTGAAAACGAGTATAGCCCAAGGCTTTTAGAGTACCCATTTCGTTGCGATTTTCATCCACCATGCGGGTCATCGTGGTCATGCAAACCAATGCGGCCACTAAAAAGAAGAAAGCGGGAAAAACAGAGGCAATTCCATCCATACGATCGGCACACGATTCATAATCCCGATAGGAGTAATGGGAATTGCGATCCAGTACGATCCATTTGGGTTCGAGTTTTTGCACCATGTCTCTAGCTTCTTCAAAGCGTTCTTGGGCATTGCGCTTTTGTTTTTCCAGTTCCGCTACACCTTGATCGTATTCAATTTGGCCATTTTCCAACGTATCGCGTGCGGCATCGAGTTGTTCTTGCCCGGTTTGTAAAGTGAGATACGTTTCATCCAATTTGGTTTGATTGGTGGCCAACTCTTGCTCCGCTCGCTGAAGCTCTTCTTTTTGTTTAAGAAGATCTGCTTTTGTTTTTTCCAATTGAGGTAAAGAAGCCACCCCTTCATTGATTTGCTGAATCCCACTGTCAATTTGGCTAATAATGCCCATAGCTGAAGTAAGACTACCGCCTAGATTTCCCAATAGTTCTTGTTTTTGGGCTTCTACTTTTTGTACGGCGGTTTCCGAGGAGTCATGCGCATTGCCCGTAATTTGACCAATGAGCTGCTCTTTGCGATTGCGTAAACTGGTTTGTTGGGTGCGTAAGGTGATCAATTGCAACGTCTTCCCAGGCTGATTTTGGCCTTCCAGTTCTGCAATTTGTTGGTTGATGCTTTCTAAGGAGGTATCAGTAGCGGTGATGGAATTTTGAAGTTGGGATAAGGCTTCTACAGCTACAATCACAGTTTGAACTTGTTTTTTCTGCTCTTCGAGTTGACTAAGTTGGGCTTGTCCCGCTTGAATTTGTGCGATTCCCTCATCAATTTGTTCAATGCCATCCTCTAATTGTTGCCGGCCTTGAGTAAGCTGAACTTTAGCGTCCTCTAATTGCGTTTTTCCAGCTTCCCATTGTTGCCACCCCTCCTCTAAAGTTTGTTCTTGGCTTTCAAACTGCGCTTTTCCTTGGGCTAATTGGATGGCTGCGGCATCCAGTTCACTTTGCGCTTGATCCAACTTTTCATTCGCACTTTGCTCATTGCGGGCGATCAAATCCATCTTGGCTTGAACATCCCTTTCGATTTGGGTATCGGCTAAATTTTCCACCGCTTGAAGGACGGGTTTGATGAGATCAAAATAACTGGCATCATATGAGTCTAATTCTTTTGCATCTTTTACAGTGATATCAATTTCGGTATAGTAGTCCGCTTGAATGACTTCATTTAAAACATATACAAAGGTATCTACTGTTCCTGAACCAATGGCTGAAGACCCCAGATCATAAGATAAGTAATTGGGATTGTAGGCTAGGCCCACAATGGTAAAGGTATCTGTCGTGAGTTCTTCCTCTAAAGGCGTTTCGGTACCTGAATATAAGGTGATGACATCTCCAATCTCTTTGGACCCCAAAAGTTTGGCGGTAGCACTTGGCGCTTGGTATAAACACTCATCGGCTTTAGTAGGCATTCGCCCTTCCACAAGCCGTGGAACATTGATGGATTGTTTGGGATCAAAGGAAAACAGTTTGACGGTCAATTCGCGATTTTCTTCTTTGGCCAAATAATCAGCGGAGAAAAGGCCTTGGACTTGTTTGACTCCGGCTATTTTTTGAATGGCTTGGACATCCTCTTGATTGAGTCCAATAGTGGAATACAATTGGATGTCTTGCATATTGTATTTATCAAAATACGCATCGGCTGAGTTTTTCATGTCAGGGGGACTGGCCTTAATGCCGGCAAAAAAAGCCACCCCTAAGGCGACAATGGCCAAAATAGAGAGATATCGTCCTAGGGAAGCTCGAATTTCATAGCCGAGTTCTTTCCATAAAATGGGCGGCATCAATATTCAATCTCCTGGGCCGACATGGGATGCTCATTGAGGGTAATGGAATCAATTTTGCCGGATTTAACTCGAATGATTTTATCTCCAATAGGGGTTAAGGCTAAGTTATGGGTGATCACCACTACGGTAGTCTTTTCTTTTTTACAAATGGTTTGAAGCACCTCTAAGACTTGTTTTCCCGTTTGATAATCCAAAGCCCCAGTGGGTTCATCGCATAAGAGCAAGCGAGGATTTTTGGCGATAGCGCGCGCAATTGCAACGCGTTGTTGTTCCCCACCCGAAATTTGGGAGGGAAAGTTGTTTTTGCGTTCACTTAAACCCACCGCTTCTAAAGTATCTGCAATATTGAGCGGGTTTTTACAAATTTGACAAGCCAATTCGACATTTTCTTGCACCGTTAGATTTTGAATCAAGTTGTAAAACTGAAACACAAACCCCACATCATCCCGCCGGTATTGTGTCAATTCTTTGTCTTTAAAGCCACTCACCACTTTATCGGCTACCCGAATGGTTCCCGCACTAGCGGTATCCATTCCTCCAAGCAGGTTTAAGATGGTGGATTTTCCTGCTCCACTCGCCCCAGCAATGATCACAAATTCCCCCTCTTCAATGGAAAAGGTCACTCCATCCAAAGCATGAATGACCACTTCCCCCATTTTGTAGTCCTTTCGGACATCTTGAAATTCAATGAAGCTCAAAGGAGAAACCTCCTTTCTAAGACTAAAAGTTTTTTTATAAAAAGCAGAAGGAGCTTTCAGTCAGGTATTTTCATTTTACCTTTCTAAAGACCCAATAGCGATTGTTTCCAGGTTTCTCTTTCTTGTCGCCTTTGGCTTGTTTTTCTTTTCCGCGATTTTTCGTCAAAAGTTTCACCTCAAGATTTCTTTATATTATTTTGGTCAAAAAAGGATGACCATCGAAAGGGCCTTTTACAATGAAAGAAGGAACACACCAACGGTTTTCTTTCGATTGCGTTTAAAACCCAAAAACAGAAAATGACGAAACCAATTTGGTATGGTTCCACATAAAGTAAAAAAAATGATTTTAATTTTTAACTCTGTTTCGAACTTCCATACGATAAAATGGTAGAAAGTGTACCTGATGAAAACAAAAGTGATTACTGATTCGGGCAGTGGATTGAGCCAACAACAGGCCGATGCCCTTGGAATTGGTCTTTTACCTCTTCAAGTTCTTGTAGACAATGAGCAATACTTGGATGGGGTGGATCTTGATGCGACCAAATTATATGAGATGTTGGAAGATGGCAAAATGCCCACTACTAGCCAACCACCTCTTTTCTTAGAAGAAGAACTTTTCGAAAACTATAAAAAAGAAGGCATTACGGATTTAATCGTGATCAATTTATCCAATGGCCTTTCGAGTACCAATATGAATGTTCAAGCCACCGCCAAGCGCCTTGGTTTAAATGTCCATACTTTAGATATTTTTACGACCCTTGGCGTGCAACGCTATTTAGCCATTGCCGCCAAACAATTGTTGGATGCAGGCAAAACACCAGAAGAAATCATTCAAATTCTTGAAAAGGCAGTGGATAACTCCGAAGGATTTCTTATCGTGGACAACCTGGAGCATTTGGCCGCTGGAGGCCGTTTAACCCCACTTGCCGCCAAACTTGGTGGCCTTTTACGCATTAAACCCGTTTTACGCGTATCCAAAAACACCGATGGGAAAGTCGACTCCTTTGATAAAGTGCGCACCATGCATAAAGCAATTGCTAGAGGAGCGGAGGAAATTCGCAAGGGCTTAAAACCCGATGTAGACTACGAATTCTTTGTTCTCAATGGCAACGATGATGAAGGAGCAGAAAAAGCAAAAGAGTTATTAAATGAAATTCGTCCTGATGCTCCGATTCATATGCTCAACATGTTTCCGGTCATCGCGAGCCATACTGGATTGGGTTCGGTAGGAATGCAGTATGTCCCAAAAATTGAAGGAGTATCTTATGATGAAACTAGCATTTGTAACGGATAGTGGTACTGGTTTTTCGAAAGAATACTGGAACGAAAGAGGCATTTATTCCTTACCTTTGCAAATCGGTATTGGCAATGAAACCTACGATGAAAACGAAACCATTACCTATCCCCAAATTATCGATAACTTACACAAACAAGTGCTAATGAAAACGTCTTTGCCCTCCCTTGGCCAAATCGAGGACCTCTTTGAAGATCTCAAAGCAAAGGGATATGAAGGTGTCTTCTGCGTTCCCATTTGCCAAGGCCTTTCGGGAACTTTTCATGCCATGGAATCCGCCGCCAATCAAGTGGGCTTAGCCTTTTATGGAGTGGATATTTATACCACCGCTGTCATTCAAGCGCATTGCATCGTCATGGCCAAAAAGATGTACGAAGAAGGAAAATCCATTGAAGAAATCTTGGAAACCTTAGAAAAAGTCGCAAACAGTGGGGAAACCATCTTGTTATGCGACGATTTGCAACACATGAAACGCGGCGGTCGCCTAACGGCTTCCGCAGCCATGCTTGGCGGACTTTTGAAAATTAAGCCCATTTTAGTAGAAGACAAAAACACCAAGGGAAAAGTCGATGTTCTCGATAAAGTGCGTACCATGGCGCGCGCTCAAGATCGCGTCATTTCCTATTTGAAAGACAAAGGCATTCAAGACAACTATGACTTCACCGTAGCGCATGTCGACTCTTTAGAAGAAGCGCAAAAATACGCGCAAAAAATTTTACAGACCTTCCCCAATGCCAAAATTCGTATTATCGATTTGGTTAGTGCCGTTGGCATTCATACGGGATTAAAATGCTTGGCCATTCAAGTCTTTGATCCACAAGGACAGCCTGTTGAAGTTTACGAAAACGCGCAAGTAATTCCAGCTTAAAAGAAAAAAGAAATTTTAAAAGAAACAGGCCCATTCGCCTGTTTCTTTTTTTTATAAAACGTAAAGGCAAAAGGACAAAGGGATGACTCTTCTTTTAAGAGGCCCTATAACTTCTTCAAGTTTTATAAGAAAACAAACGCACAATTCTTATCTTTTTGGATTATGACTAGGAAGTTGAAGAAGAATTCGTGCTCTTTTTTGAATGGTTTTTTCTAGGCGATTGAGGTAGCGTTTGGGAAAATTGTAGGCTTCTTCTTGAAATTTGAACTTCAAAACACGACGTAACTGTTCTTTTTGATGGGGGCCAATATAAAGAGCAGCTTGGACAAAAAAATCCGTACCAAAACAAGTTGAGCGGCTTAAAGAATACTGATAAACGGAATCAATAGAGCTCATTTGATCTTTAGGAATAAAAGCCAGCAAACTCAATCCATGATCAAAAAGAGGAGCAGGGCCTAAGATCTGATTGGTGGGGGCATGGATCAATACACCAAAATTTCCAAAATGTCGATCTTCGTTGGCGATCAGCGCATCAAATACCACCATAGAACAAAATTGATCGTAGGCCTCTGAACCAAGTTGTTCATAAAAGCGCGCGACGGCCTCCATTCCCCCACTGGTCACCAAACGGCCAATTGGCATGTAGGAAATGGTTTTAGAGGTAAAGGCAGGACAAACACAAGCAAGCTTTCCCTTCCATTTTTCTAAATGATAAGGAATGATATCAAGTCCCATAGTCTTTCCTATCTGATAGGCATAGGCTTCACAATAAGGTTCCCTTCCACTATTTGAAAATCCTTCGGTTCCGGCTTTATACAGCCATAAGCCATTGTCTTGAAGCCGCCAAGCTTTGGCGAGCATTCCATTGGTTGTCAGTTCAGGAGACGTCGTAAAAGCGCGAATGCTCGATTGATTTCCTGTCCATGCCACTAAACTCAAAGCTTCATTAAAATGGTTTTCATAAAGATTATAGGTGTCAAAGTTTCCCTTAAAGTCTTTCTTAACGATCCAATAGGAATCATTTACCGAAAGACCCATACTCAAATCAATCAGACCTTTGAGGTCTTTCTGGGCCAAACCAAGCGAACTTAAAATTTCGTAAACAAACGCCCTATTTTTAGGAATGGTGCGTTTGAAAAGCCACTCTATGATTCCCTGTGGGCTTACTGTGAGATCTTTAGGAAAGAGATAGGCTTTATGATGGGCAATCGACAAAAGTTCTGCTTGAAGAAGGCCCTCTTTTGGGACCAAAAAGCGAAATTGAATCAGTGGAGTGTCAAAATGGCGAATTTCATATACCTCTAAAGACGAAAAGTCATCCGCTTCTTTTACGATATCCAGCTGCATTCCTAGAGCCTTGGCGTAGCGACTGAGGAGCTCTGTACTTGGCATAAAGGTTTGATGTTCTATTTTTGAAAGAGCGGATTGCGTAATTCCCATACGACTTGCCACGTCTTTTTGTGACATTCCACTTTGTTTTCTAAGATAGATTAGTTTTTCGATTAAGTATGAAGTCATAAAACTCTCCAGTTTTGACAAAAATATGAGTAATAAGGAATATTTTTGCTGTAAAACTCAAAATATAGGACCTAATTGTAGCTTGGATTCATATTGAAAAGAAGACTCTCTTCTAAATATTTAAGATTTCTTTTCCTTTTGTTAAAAGCCTAACTTCCAAGTTTGTCTCAGAAAGAGGCTTTTATTTGTGAAAATTTATAAATATTGATATTGCTCAAAGAGTGAAATTTTGATAGAATAGCTCGGCAAGTCATTCTTGCTCTCTGCTTTGCCTGCGGGCAAAGCCAACTAAGTCCAAAGGGAGGTGTACATAAAATGAAAAAGTATGAAGCTATGTACATTGTGAATGCATCCCTCGATGACGCACAATTTGAAGCGCTTGAAAAAAGACTTTATGCGCCAATCATCGAAAACGGTGGTTCCATTGATAAAGTGGACAACTGGGGGGTGAAGGATTTCGCTTACGAAATCAATCACATGAAAAAAGGCCACTATGTGGTTATGTACTGCACGGCGAACAATGAAGGAATCGAAGAATTCCAACGTCTTTGCCGGATCAACAACAGCGTTATTCGCGTAATGGTAATTAAAAAGGAAGAAGAGAAGTAAGAGGGCGACCGTATGATGAATCGGGTAGATTTAATCGGCCGACTAACGCGAGATCCTGAATTACGCCGCTCTGCCAATGGCAACAGCGTGCTTCGCTTTTCGCTTGCGGTGGATCGCAGAATTAAGCAGCCCGGTGGACCGGAAGCTGACTTCATTTCCTGTGTGGCGTTTGGGAAAACAGCGGACAATATGGCTCGCTTTTTGCACAAAGGCTCTTTGATTGCGGTAGAAGGCTCCATTCAAACGGGCAGTTACATCAATCAACAAGGGGCTAAAGTCTACACTACGGACATCATCGCAAACCACGTTCAATTCTTGGAATCGAAAAAGGCTAGCCAAGGCTATGAAGCTTCAAACAATACGTATGGAGCGCCAAACCAAAACTATGGTGGATCCAACTATCAATATGGCTATCAAGGATATGGATCGGAGCCTAACTATGGTGGCTACCAAGACTCTTATCAAAGTGGGTATACCCAAAGCCAACAAAATCCTTACGCCCAAAGCGTAGACAATGGCTTTACGACCCCTGCTCCTGCCAAACCGGCAAGACCTGCTGCTCCGCCAACCTATGGCAGTGCAGACGAGAGTGAAGATATGAGTGATTTATTCGATACTTCACAAACACTCGATATTTCTTCAGATGATTTACCATTTTAGAACAACAGAAAGGAGATCCGACACATGGCTTTCAAAAAGCAACGCATGGGACGCAAAAAAGTTTGCTACTTCACAAAAAATAAAATTAAAGAAATTGATTATAAAGACGTAGAATTGCTTAAACGTTTCACGAACGCCAATGGAAAAATCGTTCCTAGACGTGTAACGGGAACACGTGCAAAATATCAAAGACAACTTGCCACTGCGATCAAACGCGCTCGTCAAATGGCTTTGTTACCATACGTTATTGACTAATTTCTATCGAACATATAAAGTCTCTGCTTAAATAGTGGGGGCTTTTTTCTTTTACACAAAAAGAAAAGGCCAGATCTTAAAGTCCAACCTTAGCCTGGCAAGGAATCCTTGCTTTTAAATAAAATACGAAAAGGAAAGAAAATCCCACTATCCCACCTCGAAAGAATAAATTCGAATCCAGGTTCTAACTTTACCCAATGAATAGAGAAACTCTAGCTGTATGTAGCAATTAATTTTAACAATTTGACTCTAACAATAAATTGCCATTTGCCCAGTCCAAAGCACCTATGGTATAGACAGTTTATCCTATATTTCTGTCAAGGTAGTCATCGCACCTTTATTCTTTCTACACCTAAATTCTTAAATTAGATCTACCGTCCAGTTAATTCCTTGAAGTCGCGTATCCAGCTCACGATATTCCTTTGAAAGCGAATCAATCAGTGTTTGTAACTTTTTTGTATCAATGCACCGCACATAGCGAACTTCTTTTTGGCTATAGCGATTTACTCGAATATTGGCACTCGCACAAATGGAACGATAGGTTCCAATTTTCGCTTTCAAGTTGTCTCGCCGAATAATGGCATCTGCCAAACTGCCTTCCTCATCAAAAGGAATGGTTTGGTTGGTTAAGTTGATATGCCGCATGAGATAGAGAAGACGATCTCGATTTTTCTCATATTGCGCAATGAGTTCTTCAGGATTTTCGGCTGGCTCATCTCCTTCTTGAATCAGTACATTATCGCTAATGCGTTTTACGAGCTCACCATTTTGTTTTTGTAGCTCGGCGCGTTCAATAAGGGCCTCGGCTAACTTCATCCTTTATTCTCCTTAATCATTTTCTAGTGAAATTATAAACTAAAACACTTAAAAATTA
>CAYMGC010000024.1:0-18277 GCA_964389885.1 uncultured Erysipelotrichaceae bacterium
TTTTTTAGGTTAATCGTTTGGAAAATAAAAATCCAAGTTTGATCTTGGATTTACTTTCGTAAGATTTCTGGATGATTAATAGGATAAGGAACGGGTTTTCCTTGTAAGAAGTCAATGGCTTCTTGAGCCACTTTTTCTTTTAATTCTTCATTGGCTTCTTCAGAATACCAAGCCATATGTGGGGTAACGAGTACATTCGGAAATTGAAGGAGCGGATTGTCTTTAGAAACGGGTTCTTTTTCCCAACAATCTAAGGCGACTTGCCCGATTTGATGATTTTTTAAAGCCTCTAATAAATCCGCTTCATTAATAATGCCGCCTCGAGCCACATTAATTAGACAAGCATCATTCTTCATTTTATGAAAGGCTTCTTGATCAAAAAGATTTTCATTTCCTTCTAAAGGACAATGAATGGAAATGATGTCCGATTGTTTTAGTAAATCATCCAAGTCTACTAAAGGAATATCTTCTTCTTGGCCCTTTTCTTTTAAATAGGGATCGTAGGCAATGACCCGAAAACCAAGAGCCTTCATCTTTTGGGCAAAATTGCGTCCAATGCGTCCTAAGCCAACAACGCCACACGTTTGTTTAGAAAAACGATGAATGGGAATAGCGGGGGTATAATCCCAGCCTTTTTCCTTGACTTGATCATTCATCTTGACTATTTTGCGTCCCATAGCTAAAGCTAGGGCTAAGGCATGATCGGCCACTTCGTTAGTTCCATAGTCAGGTACGTTGGCAATTTGAATGCCTAGCTCAGTAGCAGCCGGAATATCTAAGGTATCCACTCCCACCCCATAACGGACGATGGCTTTTAAATTAGGACAAGCTTCCATCACTTTACGGGTAATAGGAGCGTATTGGACAATAAATACATCCGCATCTTGACATTCGCGAATCACATCTTCTTCGCTATGACACTGTTTGAGTTCCAAAGGAATTCCAGCTTTTTGGAATTTTTCTTGTTCAATGGCAATGGATTTATGGTCACAATCGGTAATGATCGCTTTCATAATTTTTCACTTCCTTTTCTTTGAAAAAAGTTTTCGAAAATTTATCTCTTTTGGGCTTCAAAGTTAAAGCCTACCAAACGATTCTTTGGCTTCATGCTTTTGGACTCCACTTTCTATAAAAGTAAGTTGGGCCTTAAAAAGAGAAATTTCGTTATCCTTTCCTCTATAGTTTCTACCAAAGGGGAAATTTTTTGTTAAGCTTGAGCGATTTTCAAAAGCACTTGGTAATTACTTCACCTGACAAAGAATCGAACATCTTTCTGGTATTGGTTGAAGCTCGCGCCTGTCCATATCTTTATATTATTTCTTTTTTCCACCAAAAAAGGCTGATCACTCAGCCTAAACGTTTATTTTTGGTTTTCTAAAGCAATCGCATAGTTGTTCTTTTTACCACGACGAATCAGCACAATGTTATCCACATAAGCTTGATTGGTATCCACAAGTAAATTGGGATCTTTTACCTTCACACCATTTAAGGAAATGGCATTGCCTTTAATCCATTCGCGTGCTTCACGTTTGGAAGAGGCAATTTTTCCGTTTACCAGAAGGTCTTCTAATTTTCCAGCGGGCAAAGAAATGGTTTCCATGTTCATCACCGCTTGGCGTCTTTGATCCTCATCGAGGTCTTGCAAAGAACCAGTAAAAAGAGCATCGGTGATTTTTAAAGCGATATCGAGAGCCTCTTGTCCATGTAAATCACGTACCACTTCTTCAGCCAATTTCTTTTGAGCAATACGAGGACCAGCATCTTTATGGGTTTGTTTTTCCAAATCGCTGATTTCTTCTACCGAAAGAAAGGTCAATTTTTTTAGGTATTCAATGACTTTGGAGTCTTCGGTGTTGAGTAAAAATTGGTAAAGCTCATAAGGGCTGGTCTTTTGGGCGGAGAGCCAAACGGTTCCCGATTCACTTTTACCAAATTTAGTCCCATCGGCTTTGGTGATCAAAGGCATGGTCAATCCATAAACTTTGGTATTGGCGCCTTTTTTCTTACGGATAAGTTCAAGACCTGAAGTGATGTTGCCCCATTGATCTTGGCCGCCAATTTGCATGCGACAATTTTTTTCTTCAAAAAGATGCAAAAAGTCCATCGCCTGTAACAACATGTAAGAAAACTCGGTGTAGGAAATGCCGCTTTCCAAGCGTCTTTTAACGGTTTCCTTGTTGATCATGTAGTTCACATTGAAGTATTTTCCAAAATCGCGCAAAAAATCAATGATCGAAACGTTTTGCGTCCAATCCAAATTGTTGACCATTTCAAAGCCCCAAAGCGCATCGATTTGGTCATGCAAGGCGTGGTAGTTGTGTTCTAAGACCTCAGGAGTCAGCATATTACGCTCGCCAGTGGCTTTTGGATCCCCAATAAATCCTGTGGCGCCTCCCACTAACATGATGGGATGATGGCCATGTTGTTGAAGACGCTTGGCCATTAATAAAGAGCTGTAATGACCAATATGCAAGGAATCTGCTGTGGGATCGGTTCCAATATAAAAGGTCAGTTCGCCATTGTTGATTTCATCTTCTACTTCTGGAGAAGTTACATCGTTAATGAGTCCTCTCCATTGCAATTCATCATACAGTTTCATAAGATCCTCATTTCTATTTTACGAAAAAGTCGCAAAAAAAAAGCGCCCTTGTTAAGGACGACAATGCGCGGTACCACCTCAATTCACCAAACCTTGCTTTAGAGTTTGATGCTCTTTGCCAATAACGCTGGCTTGCGATCTGGACAGATGCTCCAAGGTGTAGTTCCGCAGCTCGCCTTATCATCTTCCACCCCACGATGACTCTCTATCAATTTGAATCTGCGTACTTCTTCTTTTCTTAGCTGTGGGCTTTATTATACAAGGTTTTAAAGTGAATTCAATATTTGATAAGAAAGAGAAAAGAAGACTCTCTTTTTAAAAAGTGGCTTTTTATGGTTTTTTCCTTATTTAAATAAAAAAACAGACGGCTAAAAAGCCGTCTGAAAAAGTATTATTTTGCAACGATATTAACCACTTTGCCGCGGACAACAATGATCTTTTTGATCTCTTTGCCTTCGAGTTGTTTTTGCACAGTTTTTAATTCCAACGCGAGTTTTTTGAGTTCTTCATCGTCTGTACCGATAGCTGCTTCAAATTTACCACGTACTTTGCCATTGACTTGAACTACAACAGTATGAGTGGTTTCGACCAATTTGGATTCATCCCAAGTCGGCCAAGCTTCATAAGCAATCGATCCATCATGCCCCAAAACGCTCGTCCAGAGTTCTTCCCCAAGATGAGGCGCAAAGGCGGAGAACATTTTAACAAAGCCTTCCGCATAAGGGCGATATATGGTTTTGGTTTTGTAGGCTTCGTTGATGAAAACCATCATTTGAGAAATGGCCGTATTGAAGTTGAGGGTATCCACATCTCCTGATACTTTTTTCACCGTTTGGTTATAAACCTTATCGAGTTTTCCATCGTTTTGGTCAGTGTATTGAGCCTCACTAGAGAAAAAGCGCCATACGCGTTCCAACCAACGTCTTGTCCCATCAAGACCTTGTGTGGACCAAGGTAAGCCGGATTCAAGGGGTCCCATAAACATTTCATACACGCGTAAAGCATCGGCTCCATGACTTTCAATGATTTCATCTGGATTTACGACATTGCCACGGGATTTGGACATCTTTTCTCCATTGCTACCCAAAATCATGCCCTGGTGGAACAATTTTTGGAATGGTTCTTTGGTGGAAACAACCCCTAAATCATAGAGAACTTTGTGCCAGAAGCGAGAATACAACAAGTGTAATACGGCATGTTCGGCACCTCCAATGTATAAATCAACGGGCAACCAATGATTGAGCAGTTCAGGACTGGCAATTTCTTGATCATTTTTTGGATCAATGTAGCGCAAATAATACCAGCAGCTACCCGCCCATTGTGGCATCGTATTGGTTTCGCGAACCCCTTTTACCCCATCGATTTCCACATTGAGCCAATCAGGACAATTGGCCAAAGGCGATTCCCCATTGTCGGCGGGTTGGAAATTATCCGTAGCGGGCAATTCCAAAGGCAATTCATCAATGTCTAAGGTACGCATGGTACCATCTTCCATATGAACAATAGGAATGGGTTCCCCCCAATAGCGTTGTCTAGAAAAGAGCCAGTCACGCAGTTTATAGGTCGTTTTGGCTTCTCCTACACCTTTTTCTTCCAACCAGGCAATCATTTTATCGATGGCTTCTTGTTTGCCTAAACCATTGAGCCATTCCGAATTAATGTGAACGCCATCTCCCGTCCACGCTTCTTCTTCAATGTTGCCCCCCTCTAAAACGGGAATAATGGGCAAATCAAATTTTTTGGCAAACTCATAGTCACGGGTATCATGGGCGGGAACGGCCATAATGGCTCCAGTCCCATAGGAAGCCAATACATAATCGGAAATCCAAATGGGCAGTTTTTGGCCATTAACCGGATTAATGGCATAGGCCCCTGTAAATACGCCCGTTTTATCTTTGTTCAAATCCGTGCGTTGCAAATCGGATTTAGTGGAGGCCGCGTGCTTATAGGCATCGACCGCCTCTTTTTGTTCTGGAGTGGTAATGGCATCCACAAAGGGGTGTTCAGGAGCCATGACACAATAGGTTGCCCCAAACAACGTATCGCAACGGGTCGTAAAGACCGTGAATTGTTTATCATGCCCTTCGATATCAAAGATCACATTGGCTCCTTGGGATTTTCCGATCCAGTTTTTTTGCATTTCTTTTGTACTGGAAGGCCAATCCACCAATTCAAGATCTTCCAACAAACGATCGGCATATTTGGTAATGCGCAATACCCATTGACGCATTGGTTTACGAATAACGGGATAGCCGCCACGTTCACTTTTGCCATCGATGACTTCTTCATTGGCCAAAACGCATTTCAATTCAGGACACCAGTTGACAGGAATTTCATCGATATAAGCTAAGCCTTGTTCATACAGCTTGGTAAAAATCCATTGGGTCCACTTGTAGTAATCGGGATGACTCGTAGCAATTTCCCGATCCCAATCGTAAGAAAAACCAAGAGCTTGAATTTGTTCACGGAAATGATCAATATTTTTTTCCGTAAATACTGAAGGGTGATGTCCCGTTTGAATGGCAAATTGTTCGGCTGGTAAACCAAAGGAATCAAAGCCCATGGGATGCAAAACGTTGTACCCTTCCATGCGTTTTTTACGCGCTACAATATCCGTTGCCGTATAGCCTTCGGGATGGCCAACATGCAACCCATTTCCGGAAGGATAAGGAAACATATCCAACACATAATATTTGGGCTTGGAAAAGTCATTCGTATCGGTTTTAAACGTTTTATGGTCTTTCCAATACTGTTGCCACTTTTTCTCAATATCTTGATGATCGTACATTTTTCTCTTCCTTTCTGTTTGACACTTTTTGTATACAAAAACAAAGTTATGCAATTTTAAAGGGCAGTCTGGCATTGAACAAAAAAACGCCCTTAGTATTCACTAAGGACGCAATATGCGCGGTACCACCTTAATTCATGACCTTTTGATCATGCGCTCAATGCCACTATCGCCGGACTGCGTTCAGCGTTTCGGTGAGACCAAAGAAAAGCTCTATTAGCTTGCACCGACCGCTAACTCTCTTTAAAAGCCTAATTTTCCTTGTTAGTCCGAAATTTTTGCTGCACGAACACACTAACAAATCCCTTTTTATTCGTCAAATTCACAAAGCAATCCATCAATTTTTTGATTTGATTTGAATTGAATCAACCTGTTTTCTTGGGCGAGTCGCTTTTTTGTCTTCTAACAAATGACGTTTTTGGGATTTTGATCAAGCCAGCCGAAAAGATTATCAAAAACAATTTCGGCGCGGCGATTCATGGACTCTTGGGAGTCAAACCCGATATGGGGCGTCAAAATCACATTGGGCAAGGTTAAAAGCGGATCGTTTGGATCAAGTGGTGGTTCTTTTTCAAATACATCCAAAATCGCTCCCGCAATTGTCCCCTCTTTTAATGCTTCCACTAAGGCTTCCTCATTGACCACCGGACCACGAGCGGTATTGATCAAAATAGCGGAAGGTTTCATTTTTTGAAATTGTTCTTTTCCGATAAGATCTTTGGTTTGAGAAGTTAAAGGCAAATGCAAACTGATCAGATCACTTTTCGCTAAAACCTCTTCTAAAGGCAATTGGGCATCAAAGTTGGGATCGGTAATAGCAGAACGATTGTAGCCAATGACTTCACACCCAAACGCTTTGCACAACCGAGCCACTTCTCGACCAATGGCTCCAGCGCCGACGATTCCCACAGTTTTTCCTTGTAACAACTGACCACGAATGCCTTCTTTGGTAAGACCTTCTTTACCTCTTGCTTGTAAAGCAGCCAATTTTCGTAAATCAAAAATCATTTCACTTAAAACGAGTTCGGCCACGGCTTGAGTGGCATACCCTGAAGCATTGGAAATGGTGATTCCTTTTTCTTTGGCTAAATCGACTGGAACATGATCCACCCCAGTAAAGGCAACATCGATAAATTTTAAATGGGAAGCGTCCTCAATTACTTCAGCTGGTAAAGGCATGTTGGCCAATATCACAACATCCGCATCTTTAACTTCCTCTTTCAGGATAGCGATATCGCTTGTTTTAGGATAAGCGACAAAGGTATGGCCTAAGCGCTCTAATTGTTGAGCATATTTTTCCAATTCACTTGGAGAGATCGCTAAATCTTCCAGTAAAACAATTTTCATGTGAAATCCTCCTCGGTTCTTTAATCGTTTGATAGTTTCTAAACGATGTCAAATAAAAAGCCAAAAGAAAAAAGTTTCTTCAATCAAGGCCGTTAAAAGAAAAAGAAGAAAAAGTCCTTAACATTAGGGAAAAAATAGACTTGGATAAGTGAGCGCGAGAGATCAACAAGAAAAAGAAGGACTGCTACACTGAAGGAAGAAAGGAGTTTTCGAATGGCCAAAAAAATCTCTTCTTTGGATATGAAGTGGATTTTATACGATGTAGGCAATTCCGCCTTTGTCTTATTAACCGCTTCGATTCTTCCAATTTATTTCAATGGGTTGGCGACCTCACAAGGCTTAAGTGAAACCCAATACCTCAGTTGGTGGGCGTATGCGACGAGCATTGCCACCATCTGCGTAGCGATTGCGGGTCCCATTATGGGTACCTTGGCCGATTTTCCCAATCAAAAGAAACGCATTTTCCTCTTTAATGCTTTAGGAGGGGCTCTATTGCTCTTTTGTTTCTGGATTCCGAAATATTGGTTGGCCTTCTTGTTGCTTTTCATTGTTACCAAAGTCCTTTATTCCATTTCCCTTGTAATTTATGACTCAATGTTGGTGGATGTTTGCGATGAGGAACAAATGGATGAAGTTTCCGCCCGTGGGTATGCGTGGGGATACTTAGGAAGCTGTGTTCCTTTTATTATTTCTTTAGGCCTAATCTTAGGGCACAGCAACTTAGGAATTTCGATGAACACAGCGATGATGTTTGCTTTCATGCTCAATGGAGTTTGGTGGGCTTGCTTTACCTTACCTTTGGCGACTGGCTACCAACAAACCCATGCCTTGCCTCGTTCAGGAGCAATTTTTAAACAAACCTTTGGTCGTCTTGGTAAGACTTTTAAAAGCATTCGTCAACAAAAGAAAGTCTTTTTATTCATGTTGGCTTTCTTCTTCTATATTGATGGGGTGTATACCATTATCGATATGGCCACGGCCTATGGAACCTCTCTTGGTTTAGACCAAACCGGATTATTGTTGGCGTTGTTGTTAACCCAAATTGTGGCGTTTCCTTCGGCTATTTTCTTTGGTCGTCTAGCCAGCACCAAATCCACGGAATCACTCATTAAAGTGGGCATTTTAGCTTATCTTGGAATTGCCATTTTTGCTTTATTTATGGTTACAGTTTGGCAATTTTGGGTGTTGGCTGTGGCAGTGGGTTTATTTCAAGGTGGACTACAAGCCTTATCACGTTCCTACTTTGCCCGTATTATCCCAAAAAGCGAATCGGGAGAATACTTTGGCTTGTATGATATCGCGGGCAAAGGAGCCAGTTTTCTTGGTACTACAATCGTAGGCCTTGTGACCCAAGCCACTGGTCAACAAAATATTGCGGTTGGGACTTTAGCGATTTTATTTATTATTGGCTATTTCATTTTCTCCAAAGCAAGCAAGTTAGAAGATCCTACCTATGAATAAGGGATCTTTCCTAAAATCTTAAGAATTAGAGTAAGCAGCAAAAGTTCTTGAAAAGAATAGACGCTGCTTTCTTTTTTTAAGATTTAGAGAGGCAAAAGAAGTAAAAGGATGGCACAATGAAAAAGGGATAAAGAGGAAACAGGCCCATTTTTCGGGACTTTTGAGCCTTAAAAAGAAAAATTGGAAAATAGACATAGGCTTAAAATTTAGAATTTATAATTATTAGGTTATGATGGAAAAGTCAAAATTTTAGTTTTTTCTAAATTTTTTCTAATAAAAAAGAAAACATAGAAAAAATAGCGCAGAAAGAAATTTGGCTTTCTTTCATTTTTCGCGCAAAATGACCTAGGCTTTTTATGCTTTTTTGTGCGCATTAAGGGGACGGCGCAATGTTTTATTCACTGAAAGGAAACCGTTTTTATGGCACACAAGAAAAAAAAGAAAAGAAGACGCCTTAAAAAGCCCATTCGCCTTTTTTTGCGTCTTGGTACCTTGGGCCTTTGTCTTTTTGGACTTATAAGTTTACAAGCCAAATTCAACCTTTGGCAAACTTTTTCAAACCATTCCAACATTCTCGAGGTTCTCGCTAAAAGCATGGATTTTATGGACGAAGAAGACGATCAAGAGAGCAGTCAAGTTGAAATCTCAGACTTTTCAGCCTCTTCATCTGAAGCCTCACCAACTGAAGAAGTAGTTGTACCCGTAGAGGAGAACCTTGAACCCATAGCCACGATTTTAGTGGATCCAGGACATGGGGGATTGGATTCTGGAACGGTGGCCATTACGAGTGAAAACAAAACCGTTTATGAAAGTACTCTAAATTTACAAGCTGCCTATGCCTTTAAAGAATGCATGGCGCAAATCAATCCCCGCATTCGCATTGAATTTACGCGAAGTACAGAACAATCCACCATTGATGAATCCCAAGAAGACTTCGATGAAGTCAATGATTTAAACAATCGGGTAGCCATGATTGATCAATATCAAGCCGATTATTTTCTTTCTTTACATTGCAACGCCTCTAATGATCCCAACATGTATGGCTATGAGCTATTTATTAAATCGAGTGATGCCTTTAGTCAAGCATTAAGTGATCGTGTGGCAAGTGAATTTGCCCAAATCAATTGGCCCTGTGGCAATGGAACTTTATACACCGATTACTATCCATTGCATGTTGTCGATTTAGCGAAAGTGCCAACGATGCTAGTGGAAATGGGTTATATGAGCCATGAAGGAGAACTCGCCAATTTAGTCGATTCACAATCAAGGCAAGCTTTGATGTATTCACTTGCCAAAGCCTATTCCGATTGCATTATGGCCAATACCATTTAAAACGCCGAGGTAAAGACTTCGGCGTTTTCTTTATCAAGATCACTTAAAGATTAGATAAATTTCAAAAAGAGAAAAACTCTTTCTTTTTTCCTTCTTATCTTTTTAAAGTCTTCTTCCTTGATCTCTTTCGATCTTTTTTTATTATTTGAAGGAAATGTTCCCAAATAAAAAGAGTGAAAAATAAAAATATGGGGAAATTTTTTCAAAATTGTGGGAATTTTAAGAAATTGAAGAGGAGTCCAATCGAGAAGAAAAACCATGGGCTTGCTCCGCTCTTTTATAGAAAAATCTTTATTAATCCTTTACAATGAAATTAATAATTAAAAATTCGCTTGATTTCGCTTGATATGGATAATAAGCCACTTCTTGAGCTGGAAAGGAGTCTTGGATTCGATGCAATTTTTGAAACGAAGTTCTTTTTTGATCAGTTTAGGATTGATGAGTATCCTCGGACATCCTTTAATCACTTGTGCCCAAGAAAACACATCTTATCCTTTAGTGCATACGACTTCTTCCTCTATTGCGACCTTTGAACTCAGCTATATTGACCCAGCCCATTACATTGTTGGCCACCAAAGTGTTCAATACACTGGATCAAGTCAAGAAGTAACCCTTGATATTAACCATTTGCGCTTGCCTCAAGGGTATTGCTTAGATCAAGTGTGGAACAAATACACCATAAAATATGGAGAGACATGCGAAATTGAATTTCAAGTGACTCCCCAACAAGCAGCCATTAGTCGTTCCATTGAAGGTTTAGAAGGACAAGGACAAACCGCGATCACCCTTAATTATGTAGAAGCGGCCAATCCAAGCCGTATTGTAGAATCCCAAACCATTGAACAACCCAACATGCCCCAAGGTTCTTACTATGCCGTTTTTACCTTGCATCAAGATTATGAAATTAATGTTCCCATGGGTTATCAATTGTCCAATGACCCTCCTGAAGTGTTACAGGGGTTACGCCTTGGTCGAACTGATTTTTATTTAGAAATTGAACCCAATCTTCCTGGGGTGGATCCTTTTTATTATGGAAAAGGCAACGGAGATGGACCCTTAAGTGAAGCTATACCTTTGAAAGAAAGCCAAGATAATAAAATTTTAGAGTCTTCTATGCCTACTCAACATCCACGCTTGGAACAGGATTTAGAATCGGTTACGCCAGTCTATTTGTTTTATTTGGATGAAATGGAACAGATTATCGATAGCCAAGCCATTTATTTTCCGAGCCAAGACTATATTTTGTTACAAGAAAAAGATCTTCACTTACCCAGTGGTTATACCTTAAGCGAACCTTGGGAACCGTATTATACGGAAAATGGTGAGCCCTTGACGGTTTCTTTGGTTCTTACCCCTTTAGAAGAAATTCCTTTTCAAGATTTCTCATCTTCTCTTGTCCATCCTTCCATTGAAGAAGAAATCCCTCTTGAACAATCCGCTTTAAAAGAAAATAGGCCTATTCGGCAAATGGCTTACGATACAGCGGTTTTCCAAAATGCGTTTTTCTATAAACTGATGGCCATCGGTAGTCTCTTTGGTTTTTTAGGATTAAAACGCCTCCTTATATAAAAAAGGATTTGTATCGAATTTCGGTTCTTACGCAATTTATGTAAAATTTACTTATTTCATTGAGACACTCTTTCTGAGTGTCTTTTTTGTGTAGACATTTCGTGCAGATTTTTTATGAAAAAAGGGACTCTACAGTCCCAAATTTACAAAACAGATCTTTTAATCGGCTTGATATTCTACTTTGATCAGTCCGCTTTCATCGTAATACAAAAACATAGAAAAGGTTTTACCATTTTCTTTATAGCTCGTTTGAAGATAAGTGGTATGATCTCGAAATTGTACCGTATGATTTTGGATGATTTCGGTAGTATGGGGATTTATCTCCTCCATTCCACAGCGCCGTCGCCAAGAAAGATCGCCAGCTTTTTCTTTAGCTTTTTCTAAAATCGCTAAGTCTAAGCTACTTCGTTTAGAGGCTTGAAGAAGGGTTAGGCGGGATTGAACACATAACACACTCCAAGCACTAAATAACAATACGAAGGAAAAAAGAATTAAAGCGGGTTCAAGAATGAAGCCATTAGCCCACTTGGAATCGTTTGGATTTGGCCTTTTTTGTCCAAACCAATTCGATGATTTGATTTTGTTCAAAATGTACCTCTTCAATATCTTCTAGAAAAATTTCGTATCCAGGCTTTTTGACCAAGCGGTTTTTGTCTTGTTCAAGAATTTCTTCTTTACCTTGATAGGTGAGATAAAGTTTTCCATTTTGAACATGGGCACTTTGAGAAAGCGAAACGAGTTCTCGAATTTGGAGCACACTAAATTGTTCTTGATCATCTCTGGGAAGAGCTAACGCTTGAAGCATGACTTTTCCCTGCCAAGCTAAAAAGCTTGAAATTAAAAGGCCAAGAAGCAAACTCAGTAACATTTCACTTAAGGTAAAGCCATTGGCTACCGGCTTCGATTCCCAATTTTTTTCTTGTCTTCGCAAAAATGTTTTAATTAGCCATTTCTTACTCATCACTCATTTCCATTCTAGTTTGAACACTCAACTGCAAACTTTTGGACAAAGTCGATAAGGTTGCGATTAATAAACAACCAGAGATCATACAAATTAAAAGAGCTAAGAGGGATTCGGCTAAAAGAAAACCATTGGCTCGCTTATACATGATCTATCCGCCCTTTCCCAGTGCCTAGTTGAAAGACTAAGCGGATTTGTTTGGCCCCTTGAGTACAGGTAATGCTTCCCCCTTTGGAAATGTTTCCTTTATTGGTAAAGCGTAAAATTTGCGGCGTACATGAAATGGAAGAAGGATAATTTATCTTGGCTTCTTGGGTTTCGTAATGATGTTGGTCAATGATAATTTGACGCGATTGCCGGGTTTCAAAGGCTTTGAATTGTTCACTTTGGATGGTAAGCAATAGATTTTTAGAAAAAAGAGATAAACCATCGGGTTTAACAGAAAGCTGGGTGGTGGACAAAAGAATACTTACAATCAACAGCACGACCATCATTTCAAGAATGGTAAAACCATTGGCTTTTAAAGTCCTTGCCCTTTTAGTTATGTACAGCTTGTCCATCTTGAATGCTTACTGTAGTGCCATCAGGGCACTTTTGTTGGGATTCTTTAAGATACCCTTTAGAAATCAGCTCAGAAAGGCTGGTGGGTGTACGATCTTCATCGATTTCAAAGAGCATAATTTGAGAATTGACGATTTCTAATAAGGCACTGCATCCTTTAGCGCGAATGATTTTTTCTTTTTGTTGAATATTGGGTAACGTAATGAGAAGCAATAAAGCAACGACTAACATGACCACCATCATTTCTAAAATCGTAAAGCCATTGGGTTCTTTTGACTTTGGCATATTTGTTCCTCCACTTTTTTTTAGGCCAAATTTCCAAAAAAGCGTCAATCTTCAGAGCAAAAAAAGAGAGCTGAGCTAAGCTCAGCTCCCCTATGCGGCGAGCAGGTCATGAATTTTGGTTGTTCTTATTGATGACCATTTCAAAATTGTAATTTGCTTGACTTTTCTCAAATTTCTCCCAAATGGAATTGGATTGATAAGACTTTTCTTCCTCTTTTTCCGCCTTATCTAAAAGATCTTTCCAATTTTTAGCCAAGTCTTGGTCAGCTAACTCATCGGGATCTCCGCCATGCCATAACCACGCAGATTGTTCTAAGAGATTGCCTTTAGGATTCTGAATTTTCTCACTATCTACATAGTCCATCTCGATATCCACGTCTTCGCAGTGCATTTTTCCATCTTGTCCAAGATATCTTATGGTTTTCTTTGGCCAAATCACTTTCAAATAGCCATCTTCAGCCTCTTCAACTCCTCCAGATTTAACTAAGTTGGTCATTATGATTCGAGAAAGATGACCGACGAGATGAGGATGATCATGAAGTATTCTTCGTCCAAGGATCCCACCATAAAAAATCGCGTTTTCAAGATTATCCATATGACTCGATTGACCGGTTAGAAATAAAAGATATTGGCCTGGATGGCTTGGATCGGGTAAAGTCATCAGGTTTGGCTCGTCAACAATATTGGGCATGTAAGGATATTTTTGATCCATCTCCTCAGGATGCTCTGGATCAATAGGGAAAGCTAAAAAGTCAGGAATTTCTTTAGTAATTGTTTTCATAAAAAAATAGTGGATGGGAGGAAAATCCACTCCTTCCTATAAGGGATTAACCTTTCCTCCCTCTCTGTTGCCAAAACATAAAGTTACTCAAAAACCATTTTTTATGACAGCGATCATTTTTAGAGAGTTGACAAGTCTTAAATTCGCAATTTTTAAGGTGGTTTTTCGTATCGATCCTACATTCTTATATAAGCCAAAACAATGAATCACTTTTGAAATATTTTTTCTTTTTTTCAAATCTGTAGTTCTTTTAAAACTCTACAATAAAAATAGGAAGGTGTTTTATGTCTGAACTTGAAATTTATGGCACGTTTGGTCCAACATGCCATTCCAAAGAAACGTTAAAAGCGATGTTAGAAGTAGGGATGAATGGTATTCGTCTTAACTTATCACATTCCTCTTTAATGGATCATGAAGACTGGATAGAAAATTTACATCAAGCTTGTCAAGAAACGCATAAAGAATGCCATTTGGTCATGGACCTACAAGGACGCGAAAGGCGCTTAGGAGCCTTTGATTCCTTTGAAGTTCATCCAAAAGACATTCTCAAAGTGCCAAATCAATTGCCCATTCCTAAAGATGTGTTGGCTCTTTTAAAAATAAACGATGGAATTTGGATCGGAGATCAGGATTTGGAGTTACGTCTTCAAGCCATCCAAGATGAAACTTGGCTTTTTGAAGTACAAGGAGCCGGAAAACTTGAAGCTCATAAATCCATTCACTTGCGCCATCAAGAATCCGATTTACCTGTCTATTCTTTGGAAGACTGGGAAAATTTTCACTATGCTAAGGGAGTCGATGGATTGTTAGTTCCCTTTGTTCAAAATGGAGAAGACCTACGCCAATTACGAAGAATTGTGAAAGACTTTTTACCTCAATGTCGTTTGATGGCAAAAATTGAAAATATGGTTGGAGTGCGAAATATTGAAGAAATCATTCAAGAGGCCGATATGATCGTGATTGCTAGAGGCGATTTAGCCTCTTCTTGTGGGCTTTCTTGGCTTCCGGCGATCCAAAATTATTTAGAAAAAGTATGTAATGCTCATCATCAGCCCTATATGGTCGTCACTCAAATGCTTGAAAGCATGCGCCATATGCCAGTACCTACTCGAGCGGAAGTAAGCGATGTATATCAAGCTGTGTCCAATGGAGCGGCTGCCATTATGTTGACGGGAGAAACGGCCAGTTCACAGTATCCTCTTGAAGCGATGTCTTGGTTTTGTACGATCGCTTACCATGCTTTGTCTTTAAAAAAGGATCCTCATTATATTGAAGATTTAATTCATACTTTATAAAAAGTTTTTGAAATTAGGAGTAGAATTTCCAATTTTTAATTTTATTTCAGATATAAACTGGTTAATTTTTATATTTTTCAATAAAAAGAAACCAAGAAGTCCACTTAACGAACAGTTTAAGCCATATTCTTTGGAAAACAAAAAAGGGCTGATATTCTACAAGTGTCAAAGGAAAGCGAAAAGCTTTCACAATTTAAGACCCCTATCATCACAAGTCATCGAAAGACTCATCAAAAACGCATGCGTAGAATTCTTTAAAAATTTGTCTAAAAGAGGATCACAAAATTCCCATTAGACCATCGGCCTTTAAAAAGTTCAAATAAAAGTAAGCGATCAAAATGAACTTAAAAAGAGAAAACATCTAGAGTAGCTTTACCAACAAGAGGCCGAAGGTCCCAAGATAAAAGCCAAAGGCTTTTTAGGACCATATCGCTAGCGCAAAAAGTGGAACTGAAAAAAAACAGACCATTTCTTTTAAAAGTCTACGCATGACAAGATGCACAAGCAGATCGAGAAGCAAGAAAAACTTGTTTTGGACAGTCTATCGCAAGGCACCGGATGAATATCATAAAAGGGGAGTTTTTAGAGGATGCAAACCAAAAAGAAAAGCATCCTCTCTTTTTTTTATGTCTTTTTCTTCCTGGCTAAGAAAAGAAAAATACGACTTAAAAAGAGTTTAAAAAATTTAAAATGAGATTTTTAGTTTTACTAAACTATTAAAAATAATAATTTTTGACCGATCTTTCCATTTAACCTTCCTATTTTTCCATACTACTTTGGATTATTCTTTTCATCGAGTATGCTGAAATCGTCAAAGGAAAGCCTAATAACTTTCCTACTTTGATTTACCAAACCTTCTTGAACGTCAAACAAAGACGAAAAAATCGATAAACTAACGATAATTGAAATGTCGAAAGTTTATTAGTTCTTGAAACTTTTCGTAAAGCTAAACGAAACAAGAAGCGAAGCGAACGATTGAAAGAAAAACAAATTCCTCAATTCTTCTAAATTCCTCCCCGTTTCCTCCGCTTTTAGGATAAAAAGAAAAAAGGAAAAGAGTTCTTCTTCTTTGAAAATGGAAGCCACATTTTCAAAAGACCGCAGAAAAGTCTTCCCTCAACCAATCGTGTTCAAGAAAGGCTCTAGCCTCTGGCTTTAAGGGGAAAGAGATTCAAGAAAATAAAATCTTCATAGTCGTGATTGTTGTAAACGCAATACAAGTAAGTAGTAAGTAATTGAAAGATCATGCTTTAAACCAAAACCTACCTCCCACCTTTTACAGACTAAAGTTTTACTTGTTAAACCTTACTTTCCTTCCTTTTCCGACCGCCTCTGATTAGAGGCGGTTATTTTTTAATCCATTAAAGAAAAAATAGAGCGACATCTAAGTCCTTCCAAGTCTTTAGCCTGTTGGAGAAATCGGCTTATTTCTTGAAACTGAAGTAACCTATTTCAATACACATTTTCCTATTTTCAAAGATATTGTTTCGACTTTTTAAAGATTTTATGGTGAGAAATGGGGTCATTATTTTACTTTCGATAAAATTAATCAAAGAAAGCCAATTAACTGACCGATTAAGCCATATTTCTGAATTCTTCAAAATGGTCTGTTATTCTAAAAGCGTCAAGAGAAGGACAAAACTTCTCGAACACAAAAGAGGTGAAAAGAACAAAATCAGAGATGAGAAATTAAAACTAAAAATAATAAAGTTGGATTTTCAAAATTCTAGGGTATTCCGTGTAAGCAGAAAAAACTTCAAAAGGCAAAAGCCTAAAATAAAACAGGAATCTAGATCTTGCAGACAGAGCGCTCAAGAAAAACGAAAATGATAAAAGCCTATAAAAGCGTCCCTTTGAGAAGAAAAAAGACAGGCGACACGTTAAGCGAAAGCAAGATACGTAAAATGTGACAGGATGAGTGCAACTCGAACTCTTCTAAGACGCTTAACCCTAAAAGAGGCCAAAGAACTGAAAAGTCGATAAGACTTGAGGGATCAGCTCTTTGAAACTTTGGCTAGAAACCAAAAAAGAAGATTTCTGAACTTACAAAAGGTAGGAGTCCTTCAAGTAACAGAAGTAAATCACAGGCATAATAAGCGGGATTGAAAGAGCTGTTGCAAACGAAGATTGCGCGTTTTAAAGAAAAACAATCATTTAGAGGAAAAATCCTAGAAACCCCAATAGCTTATAAAAAAATATTCCAAGATAAGGAAACGGTCTAAGAAAAGCCGAAATAAAAAGATATAAGTTGAAAGGGAAATAAAGTCTCTGATAAACGGATAGAGTTTCGTGAAAATGTTCAAGCCTCTTAAGGATGCCAAGCGAAAACCAAGCGGGCATCCTTTTTTTTCGAATCACTGCGGCAAAAGATAAACCAATTAAAATAAATTGTTGAGCCATAATAAAAGTACTTCTCAACTATAAGGAAAAATAAATATGTATAAACTCATTGCTTGCGATTTAGATGAAACACTCCTTCAAAGTGATAAACACGTCTCTGCAAAAAATATCGAAGCCATTCAAAAAGCCCGAGAATTGGGCGTTAAATTTGTTTTAGCCACTGGACGAGGGTATTTATCGGCTCAAAAGACTTTAAAAGAACTTGGTTTAGACGATCAACCCGAAGAATACATGATTACTTACAATGGTGGCTGCATTACCGAAAACAAAGACAACCAAATTCTTTCTTTTCATGGCATTACTTGGGATCAAGCTCAAGCTCTTTATGAACGAGGAAAACCCTATAACGTGTGTATCCATGTTTACACCAAAGACCATGTTTATGTGTATCGACTTTGGCCTGAGGAAGTGGAGTATTTAAATGGTCGAATGGCTGTAGAGGAAACATTTGAAGAAAATTTGGAGTTTTTAAAAGGTCAAGAGATTTCTAAAATGTTATATGTCAATACCGATCGCGATTATCTCCAACAAATCGAAAGAGATTTAAGCGATATCACCAACGATTTGGATGTAAGCTATTCCTCTAATCGCTACATTGAATTTAATCGCAAAGGAGTCAATAAAGGAGCTGGGCTTTTAGAGCTGGCTGAGCGCTTAGGCATTCAACCCGAAGAAACCATTGCGATTGGGGATAATTTTAACGACTTGTCCATGATTCAAGCTGCAGGATTAGGAGTAGGTGTGCAAAATACGGTAGAAGGAATGCGAGATCAGTGTGACTATATTACCAAAGCGAATCATAATGAAAGTGCGATTGCAGAGGTCATTGAAAAGTTCATCCTTAACCCATTAAATAAGCAAAGAGCTTAAAAGAGCTCTTTTTTGTTTTAAAAAAAAA
>CAYMGC010000025.1:0-18244 GCA_964389885.1 uncultured Erysipelotrichaceae bacterium
TTTTAGGAATTGTAACTTCACTAATTTTAGTCCCTTAACTTTACCATAATTTTGGAGCGGGCCTATCTTATCTCTTATCTTGAAATCGAATACGCCTTTCAATATGATAAAATGAAAGGCACTTTTTAAAGAAAGGAGGGAGAGACTTGGCCACAAAGAAAAAGAATTCCTCACGTGAGTTCTTTTTAAAACGATTGGTTTGGCCCAAAAAGGGATATGATCCTTGGATTTTAGGATCTATTTTAATCCTCATGGTATTTGGAACCATTATGGTCACGAGTACTCAAATGGCCTCCGCAATTGGACGAACTGGACAATTGTATGTAACGATTTTAAAACAGCTCTTCTTCTCCATATTAGGGTGGGAAGTCGGCATTGTTATGTTATCGCGCCTTTTCAATTATAAGCGAATGCGCGCTATTCAAGGAGGCCTAGAAGGAATCTACTTTCTGCTTCTGTTGGCCACAGCGGTTATTGGAACAGATGTTAATGGCTCGAAAGCATGGATTCAACTTGGAAGCACCATTACCATTCAGCCTTCTGAATTTGGTAAGCCTCTTTTAATTGCAGTTCTTGCGACCTCTTTTTCCTCCTATGCGCAAATGCCTCGAGAAGAGCAGACGTTTTTTAGAGTCTTTCGTTATCCTTTAATTCAAATGGCCATGTCAGTGGTTTTCATTGGGGGACTTCAAAAAGACTTTGGTTCTTTGATCATTACTCTTGGTATTGGAATTATCGGTCTTTTAATTATTCCCTATCCTCCCTTACGAAAAGTACAACGACGTATTTTTTGGATAGTGATTGTTGGAATTCTTATTGTGATCATTGGCGTCTATTTTAGTGAATCTTTTATTGAACTCTTCAGCAATGTTTCTTTTGTTCGACATATTGCTACACGTATTCAAAATATGCGCAATCCGTATTTAAGCATTCATGATATCGGATATCAGCCCGCCAATGCCCTATATGCGATTGCGGATGCCGGTCTTTTTGGACGAGGCTTAGGCAATTCGGTGCGCAAATACGGATTCTTAACCCAAGCGGAATCAGATTATATTTTATCGATTGTTATTGAAGAGACTGGCCTTTTAGGGTTTGGACTCATTATTGCTTGTTATGGAATTTTAGCTTGGCGCTTTATTTATTGGGCTTTAAAAGCCAATCGCACGGCGGATAAAGTTCTCTTAACCTGTGCGGCCTCCTACTTTATGTTGCATTTTTTCGTTAATGTAGGAGGAGTGAGCATGTTAATTCCTATGACGGGTGTTCCATTATTGATGATCTCAGCTGGGGGTTCGGCTCTTTTATCGGTATGTTTTT
The DNA here is from genome assembly GCA_964389885.1 of uncultured Erysipelotrichaceae bacterium. GTDB lineage: Bacteria > Bacillota_I > Bacilli_A > Erysipelotrichales > Erysipelotrichaceae > Allobaculum. The sequence continues at coordinate 1,321 of CAYMGC010000025.1, forward strand.
GTGTCGGCTTAGTCCAAGCCCGTATTAGCGAAATTAAAACCTAACCGTTGAAGTTTTCTTCACGGTTTTTTTTATCTTTGTTTTTTATTCGGGGAACTTTACACTTGAACCAATATTCTTAGCTTTTTATTATTGGTCTTGATTTTCTCAAGACCAATAATAAAAGTTTAAATCATCACAGTCTTAGAAATAGAAAATAAAAATCTTCCCAAAAAAGAGATTTTAAAACCCATATAAAGGCCGAAGATATAGAGAAAGGAATAAAAAAATATGAAAGGTGTATTTGCTGGGTCCTTTGATCCACCTACTAAAGGACATGAAGAAATTATTAGGCGGGCAGCCAAACTTTTTGATCAAGTAGTCGTTATGATTTCTCACAATCCCAATAAACACGGTTTATTTCCCCTTAGCCAACGCAAAGCTTGGCTTGAAGCCATCATTAGGCCTTGGCCAAATGTTGCAGTGGTGATTTGTGAGGGCCTCACGGTTCAAAAAGCCCGCGAATTGGATTGCAATGTACTCATTCGTTCGTTGCGCAATGAAACGGATTTTTCTATGGAGGCCAATAACGCTTGGGTCAATGCTCATTTAAAAGATGGTCTTGAAACTCTTTTTTTGATGGCAGATCCGGCTTATACTTGGATTTCTTCTTCGAATGTACGAGAACTTTTACGTTACCACCAAAGTGTAGAAGATCTTGTCCCTAAAGTGGTTTATGACGATTTACAGGAATTTCGTTTCTAGCTTGAAAAAAACTCTACGATTTGAAATTCTGTAAGGTAAGGCCAAACTCCAGCTAGTTTTTCCTTACTTTTTTGCTTTAAAAGACTCAGACAGAAAGGAGAGCCGGCCAAACTTTTGTTTGGTCAGGATAAAAACATGAATGATGCAATCTATCCACAAGGCACACTGACCGACTGGGTCAGAGAAAGAGGATATGAACCGAAAAATTTACAATTGTATTATGAAGCATGCAATCATTCCTCTTATGCCAATGAACATCAACAAAGTTTCGATAATAACGAACGTCTCGAATTTATGGGGGATGCCGTTTTACAAATTTGGTCTGCGGAAACTCTCTACAATATGATTCCCAAACTCCATGAAGGAAAAATGACCACCATTCGAGCCCAAACGGTTTGTGAAAGTACCCTTGCAAAGTTGAATGAACAACTTGGGTGGTACAAATACTTACGCTTAGGGGTAGGAGAAGAAAAAAGTGGAGGGCGTATGCGTCCATCTATTTTAGCTGACCACTTTGAAGCTTGTATTGGAGCTATTTATTTGGATTTAGGCTATCAAGCGGCAGCCGAGGTATTGGATGAGTATATGAAGCCTTTGATCAATGCCGAAAAACCAGAAGATGTGACCGATTATAAAACCCAATTACAAGAATATGTGCAAAGCGATGGACGTTCGAGTGTGAAATATCGCCTTCTTTCCGAAAGTGGTCCTTCCAATCGTCCCACCTTCTTAATGGGCGTTTTTTTGGATGGCATTTGTATGGGACAAGGCGAAAGCAGCACCAAAAAACGAGCCGAGCAAAAAGCCGCTCAAGCGGCTCTTAGAAAGCTGGCCCTCTAATGGATCTTGGTGTGCTTGATTTTCTTGGGGATTGTCTTGAAAACAGTTTGTACCCCATTTTACAAGATGCCACCTTTGGTCAAGATCCCATTTTACATACCAAATCCCATATCTTGGAGATGCATTGGCTTCTTCATAACCCTTTACCCTATGAATCGTATTTTTTAATTCTTCATCAGCTTAAAAAGGCTCTCCATGTCGATATCGATCTATTTTTAGAATATGAAAAGATGGAACCTTCTTTGGAGCTTTTAGAACCGTATGTAACGTGGATTTGTAGTACTACTCCTTCTCTTGGTGCTTTTTCGTATCGTCATCCTTTATGGCAAGACAATACCCTTTGTTTTTCCGCGGCCCAAGAACCTCTTTACCAAGAGATGCAAAAAGGACAAGTAGAACTTGAAACGCGGCTAGCGAAAGTCGGCTGGCCCATTGCCATTTCATGTCGTTTTGAGCCACCAATTTCCAATGAACAAGACCGCATTCCACCACTTATTCATGAAGGCGAAATTAGTTCTTTTTCCTCGGCTCCAACCAAAAAAGAGCCAAAGGCTCCCTCTACAAAAAAGCCCTCCTTTTCAGGGGGAAAATATAAAAATTCAGTAACGAAACTTCCCATTGAGGAGTTAAGTGATGGTCTTTTCAATGTAGAAATTGAGGGACATATTTTTTCTAAAGAAATCCGTCTTATGCGGGACGGACGGGCAAAACTTGAAATTTGGGTTTCGGATGATCAAGAAGCCATTGCCTGCTATGCCTTTGAATCAAGAACCTTAACAAAAGAGGGAATGGATGAAGTACGTGTTGGCGATGAAGTGCGTTTAGTTGGAGAAGCTAAAGAGGATGCCTATCGTCGAGGATTAATGTTTAAAATCCAAAAACTGGAGCGCATTTATAAGCCTAAGCGAAAAGATGAGGCTTTAGACAAGCGCATCGAATGGCATGTTCACTCTAATTTTTCTGAAATGGATGGAGTGTCTCCTATTGAATCATTTATTCAACAAGCTTGGGATTGGGATATGCCCGCTATTGGACTGTGTGATCATAACATCGTCCAGGCTTTTCCTATGGCCCAGCATAAAATTGAAGCTCTTAAAAAGAAGGATCCCAATAAGCCCTTTAAGATGCTCTATGGCTGTGAAATGACGATGGTTTCGCCCACTTTTAAGGTGGTACATAATGTACGCAATCAGCGTTTAGAAGATGCGCATTATGTGGTGTTTGACCTAGAAACCACTGGGCTTTCAAGTCGTTTGGATAAAATCATCGAATTTGGGGCGGTAAAGGTCCATGAAGGGGGAATTATTGATCGTTTACAAATGTTTATCAATCCCAAACGTCAATTGCCCGCGACCATTACTGAGCTTACTCACATTCAACAATCTGATGTGGATAATGCTAAACCCATCGAAGAAGTATTTGATCAAATTAAAGAATTTATTGGAGATGCCATCTTAGTGGCCCACAATGCCACTTTTGACGTGGGAATGCTCAATGCCGCTGCCCGAGATTTAGGCCAAGAAGAATTCACCAATCCAGTCATTGATACCCTTCCAGCGGCCTATTCCATGATGGAAATGCGTAGCTATCGATTGGGCAATCTGTGTCGCCATTATGGTGTTCCCTACGATGGAGAAGGCGCTCACCGAGCCGATTACGATGCCGAAGTTCTTAACTCGGCTTTTTCTCACATGCTTCGCGAATGGGGTCGAGATGCGACGTTAGAGGATTTAAATCACCTTGATCACTCATCCGCCTTGCGTAAAAATCATGGTCATCACATTACCGTGTTTGCCCGAAACAAAGAAGGACTAAAAGAACTCTTTGAATTGGTGACTTTATCTCATACCAAATACTTGCGTTATAATCCCAAATCGACCAACGTTACGGGCAATCCATGTATTCCTAAAAATGTGTTAGAAGAGTATCATCAACGGGGAAATTTATTATTTGGCTCTTCGTGTCAAAATGGAGAAATTTTTGATCTGGCTCATACGCGCAGTGAACAAGAGCTTCTTGATGCGGTAACTTTTTATGACTTTTTAGAAATTCAACCTTTAGGGGTATACAAACATTTAGTGGATGCGCAATCGGTGCATTCCGTGGAGGAATTGAAAGCCATTTTAGGCTTTATTTTAGACGCAGGAAAAAAACAAGGAATTCCAGTGATCGCTTCTGGAGATTGCCACTATGTGGAACCACGTCAAAAGCGAGTACGAGACGTGTACATCAATGCCAAAAACGGCAATCAGCGCCATCCTCTTTATTTTCGCAATGCCCAACTCCGCCATATGTACAGCGCGCCGGATCAAGCTTTTCTTACCACCAATCAAATGCTTGATGCCTTTGATTGGCTTGATGAAAAAACCCGTCAGACCATTGTGCTCGATAATCCTAAATATCTTGCTTCGCTCACCGAAGAACTCTTTCCAGTAAAAGATCGCTTGTACCCTCCAGAAATGGAAGGATCAGATCAAAAACTCACCGATATTTGTTATGAAACAGCCCGACAAATGTATGGCGATCCCTTACCCGAACCCGTTCAAGCTCGTTTGAAGAAAGAACTCGATGCCATTATTGGTGCTGGATATTATGTGGTCTATTACATCTCTCACTTATTGGTGAAAAAAAGCAATGAAGATGGTTACCTTGTTGGGTCCCGGGGATCGGTTGGCTCTTCTTTTGTGGCCACCATGTCTGGAATTACCGAGGTAAATCCTCTTGAACCTCACTATTTATGTCCCAACTGTCATCATTTGGAGTGGATTACCGATGGATCCGTTCATTCTGGATTTGACTTACCCGATAAAGCCTGTCCGAATTGTGGGCATCCCTTAAAAGGAGAGGGACAAGATATCCCCTTTGAAACCTTTTTAGGCTTCCATGGCGATAAAGTGCCCGATATTGATTTGAACTTCTCGGGCGAATACCAAGCCAATGCTCATGCTTTTACTAAAACCATCTTTGGCGAAGATCACGTCTTTCGAGCGGGAACCGTAGGTACGGTGCAGGAAAAGACCGCTTATGGCTATGTTAAAGGCTATGAAGAAGAAATGGGGCGAGCTTCTAATCCTTTTTCGGAATGGAAACGGCAAGAACTTTCTATTGAATGCGCAGGGGTGAAACGAACCACAGGTCAACATCCCGGAGGCATTGTCGTTGTTCCTTTAGATATGGATATTCACGATTTTTCTCCTGTTCAATATCCGGCCAACAATCCGTATGCGGAATGGAAAACGACGCATTTTGACTTCCATCAAATTCACGACAACATTTTAAAGTTTGATATTTTAGGGCACGTAGACCCAACGGCCATGAAAATGTTAGAGCGAATTACTGGCATTGATGTCAAAACAATTCCGATGAATGATCCCCAAACTATGGCGATCTTTTCTTCTTGTAATACGCTTGGCCTTGATACGACCCGTTATCCCCAAGTCACTGGAGCAGCGGGTATTCCCGAATTTGGAACGGCTTTTGTTCGAGGGATTTTAGAGTTGACTAAGCCCACTACCTTTGCTGAATTGGTTTCAATTTCTGGTTTATCCCATGGGACCGATGTATGGCTTAACAACGCGAAGGATTTGATTGATGAGGGCATTTGTAACTTACGTCAAGTTATTGGATGTCGTGATGACATCATGATCGATCTTATCCGTTATGGTTTGCCTTCTAAGGAAAGCTTTACCATTATGGAAAGTGTGCGTAAAGGAAAAGGATTAAAACCAGAATGGGAAAGCTTAATGCAAGAAAATCATGTCCCTAATTGGTACATCGATTCGTGTAAAAAGATTAAGTACATGTTTCCTAAAGCCCATGCGGTAGCCTATGTCATGATGGCTATACGTATTGCATGGTTTAAAGTTCATCAACCACGAGCCTATTATTGTCAGTTTTTTTCCATCCGCTGTGATGCTTATGATTTAGCGGTCATGACCCAAGGTCTAGCTTCCATTCAAAAGCGAATGTTTGAAATCACGACGGCTCGTAACGATAAAACGCGTAAAGTCGAGAAAAAAGAACTGGATTTGTACGATACACTAGAACTTTGTCAAGAAATGTATATGCGTGGATATCATTTTTCCAATCTCTCCATTACCAAATCAGATGCGACTGAATTTCGATTAGATCCTGAGGATGAGAAAGCGATTATTCCGCCTTTTAGTGCTGTGGATTCTCTTGGAGAAAGTGTAGCCCGTTCAATTGTAAAAGCACGAGAAGAAAAAGCCTTCTTATCGAAAGAAGATTTATTGAATCGAACGTCTTTAACCAAAACACTATTAGAACGGCTTGATTCTTTAGCCGCTTTAGAAGGTTTAGATGATAAAAATCAACTTTCTCTTTTCTAAGCTAATTTTAGCCAAATGATAATGATCTCCTTCTTGATCGATATTATTTGGCTTTTTTTCTAGGTCTAAAGTGGATTACAATCGAAAAGGGATGAAAAGTTGGAAGAATCGTTTAAAGCTCTCAAGGAGCAGCTTTTTAACATAAAAAAATTTAAAAATAAGAGATAAAAACTATTTTTGAGTCGCATTAATTTCCCATTCAGATAAAAAGATATGATTTTTTTAGATAAGAAATCGGTTCCATTTTAGAACACATCCTTTCTTTTCTCTAAAACTTAATTTATTGATTTGTGGCTAAAATGAAAGTTTTTCATTTCCTCATGACTTAGGAAATTAGACTGGATGAGGAGTTAAAATAGTTATTTGTTGCTTATAAAGGTTTCTTTTTACGAAAAAAACCTTACTCCTCTTAATAAGATGCTCAAAAACTAGAAAAAAAACGTTTTGAAATACCGGCATTTCAAAACGAAATTTTTTATTCTCTTTAGAAAAAATTAAGATTTTTTTCTTTCTCTCTTTTTAGGAAATTTACTATATGTATAGTAAATTTCGAAAATTTTCTATGAAAAACCGGTGAAAATCGGATAAAATTCCGCCTAATTTGTGAAAATTTTTTCTTGCTTTGCCGCTAGGTTTGGCGAAAAATAAGAGCAGATTGTATTTGAATTTTAAAGCGTTGGGCTTTAGAATTTTATATCTTCCAAAAAACTCTAAGAAAAACGAAAATATTTCGAAAAATAAAGAGTCAATAATTCATAACAAAAATTATAAATTTGTAAATTTCCTTATTGACTTTCCTAAACTCTACTAGAACTACCTAGCTTGAAATCTCTTTACCAATTTAAAGGAATGCTGTTAGGAAAAGTTTTGATGAGTACAGGCGAGGTGGCCAAAGATATAAATCTTTGGTTTTCCTTGACCGACGGTATTTTACTCCGAAATTACTTTTTTGAGGAAATTAGCTTAAAAGCTAATGGATACGTTATACGAAGCAGCGGATTTTCCTCCTAAAAGTCATAGGTATCCAATCCGCTATTTTAATGAAATATGAACGAAAGAAGGGTGATCACTGTGAAACAGAAACTGTTAAAAATTTCCGCTTTGCTTTGTTTATTAGCGACAGCGATTCCTGTTCCCACTTTTGGTCAGGAAATTGAGGAAAAACAACAAGAAATGGTGACCATTCCTGCTACCGTTGTTGCTGATGACGTCGTGACCTATGAAGCTGGAGCAGAACGAACTTTCTTAGATGCTGCTCGAGTAGAAGCCTTAATTGCTCCTTATCGGAACAATGTGGCCAATAGTGGTGCAATTGGTTTTTTTATCGCCTGTGGAGATCTCCAAGCAGCTGCAATTGTAGCGGATGGAGTGAACCGTGGATATGTAAATTTATATGATCCCAACGATTGTGCTTCTGTTCAACATATGCGCGATTCGATGTACTATATCAATTTATGCAACGAATTGCGGGCCAGACATGGAGTAGCTGCTTTGCAAGTAGATCCAGTCTTAATGGCAATTTCGATTGTTCAAACTGATGCCTCAAAAAATGTATTCTCTCACTCTCAACTTTATCGAGTGTCCGAAAACTTGGCGTGGGGTGGACAAATTGGAGCAGAAATGGGTTCTCCAAATGGATATTTATCCAATCCATTTGATTTATGGTATACCGAAGAGGCGAACCGCCCTTATAATAACGGTCACTTCCAAAATATTATTCGTCCTACCTTTAGTGTTACCGGCTTTGCAGTGGGTACCAACAGCTCCATTTATACGACGGTTTTTGGTCAAACTTTTGACTATCCTCAATCTGTCACCGGTCCCACTTACACCACTACGCAATATGCGGCTAAACTTGATGAGTTCATCAATACCAATGGAGCCTCTGCTGGGGGAAGACCCACCACTAGTGTTCCCGGCGACCAAGAGAAACCGGCCGAAGATGGACCTACTTTAGAAAATGCGGTAGCTATGTTACGGGTTTATAATCCAAACAATGGTGAGCATTTTTTCACCAGCGATGTCAATGAACGCAATGTATTGGTATCGTGTGGTTGGGTGGATGAAGGCATTGGATGGTATGCTCCGACTAATCGGCACGAACATCCAGTCTATCGTCTTTATAATCCAGTAGCTGGTGAACATCATTTTACGGTTTTGGCTACTGAACGTGATTCTCTTATTCGATCAGGTTGGATTAATGAGGAAGTGGGTTGGTTCTCCGATCCCGATAAACGAATTCCACTTTTGAGAGCTTATAATCCTTATTCCTTCACCGGAACTCACAATTATACGGTCGATTCAGCCGAGCATTCTACTTTGGTTTCAATCGGTTGGATTGATGAAGGAGTAGGCTGGTACGGAGTAGCTGCTCCTAAAAAATAAAAGATAAAAAAGTGTCAAGGTTTGCTTGGCGCTTTTTTTGTTTGGTTTGAGTTCAATCCTATTGATCAAGATCCATTATCATCAAAAAAATAAATAGAAAGTTAAGAGTTCTATTTTTTACGATTTAAAAGCTCTCTTTTTTCTTCTATTTATTTTTGTATTTCTTCTTGCCAAGCTTCCTTAAATTATTGAGCAAAATTTTTGAATTTTTGATTGCAATGGGAGTCAGAATTCGGTAATATATCGGTGTTAAGAAATGGAATAGAGGTTTGCTCAAAGAAATGAGTAAACCTTGAAAATGTTGAATGAAGAAGGGGATATTGCTTCCTAAGACGAAGCAATATCTTTTTTTTATCTATTTATGTTTAAAGGTAAATTTACCATAAAAATTTCAAAAGAAAATCATGCTATAATTTCAAGGAATATAGAAAAAGTGAGGATTGAGTATGGCCCAGACTACTGTATCTTTCGAAATGAATAAAAAACTTTATGATCAACTTACAAAGCTGTGTGCTGAACTTGGCATGAATATTGATGATGCCTTTCGATTGTTTGCAAAAAAAATGGTAAATGAACAAAAAATTCCATTTGCTGTAACCGTCAATGATATTCCACTGGACGATCCAGAAGAAAAAGTATTTCGCTTTGTTAAATGGACTGTCATTATCGCAACAACCACAACTTCTATTGCTTTAATTGCAAAATTATTTCGTCAACTTGCCCATCATTAAAAGGTGCAGGATCAAGATTCTCTTGATTTCAAAAGAAACCATTAGATTAACAACAGGGGGAATAAATAGCCCCTTTTTCGTTTTTTGTAAGCCAAAAACAAAAATTCAAAATTCAAGCAAATTGATTGTAAGTTGATTTAGAATTGAACGAACGATTTGAAAAGTATAAGAAAGGCCTTTCTAATCTGTTATTGTAATGAGCAAACAGAAAAAGGAGAATTTACAAGATGCGAGATCTTGAAATGTTTGAAATCATCGGCAAAGAGGAAAAACGCCAAAAAGATAACGTCGAACTCATTGCCTCTGAAAACTATGTCTCAAGCGAAGTACGTGAGGCCCAAGGGTCTGTTTTAACTAATAAATATGCTGAAGGCTATCCTGGCAAACGCTACTATGGAGGATGCGTAAACGTCGACTTAGCCGAAGATTTGACTCGTGAACGGGCTAAACAATTGTTTGGGGCAGAACATGCCAATGTTCAGGCTCATTCGGGAAGCCAAGCGAATATGTCAGTTTACAATACCGTTCTTGAGCCAGGAGATACGGTTCTAGGTATGGATTTGACCAGTGGTGGTCACTTAACTCATGGCCATCCTTTAAACTTTTCTGGCCGCACTTACAACTTCATTCCTTATAATGTGGATCCAGAAACGGAACGCATCGACTATGATAAATTAGAAGAGTTGGCCATGACCCATCATCCAAAGCTGATTGTGGCTGGAGCTTCAGCCTATCCTAGAGAAATCGATTTTGAACGTATGGGAGAAATCGCAAAAAAGTCTGGAGCTTTATTAATGGTAGATATGGCCCATATTGCAGGCTTAGTAGCTGCTGGATTGCATCAAAATCCTGTTCCTTATGCAGATTTTGTAACCACAACGACTCACAAAACATTGCGTGGGCCTCGGGGCGGATTGGTTCTTTGTAAAGCAGAATATGCTAAAAAATTGGATTCCAGAACTTTTCCTGGGATGCAAGGTGGACCCCTTGAACACGTTATTGCAGCTAAAGGAGTCGCTCTTTATGAAGCCTTACAACCAGGCTTTAAAACCTATGCCCAACGGATTTTAAATAATGTTCAGGCTATGGCTAAGGTTTTTGATGAAGAGGGAATTCGTATGGTATCTGGAGGCAGTGACAATCACTTACTTTTACTGGATACAATGTCTTCTTTGAATATGACTGGTAAAGAAGCCGAACGACTATTAGATGTAGCGGGTATTACGGTAAATAAAAATACCATTCCTTTTGATCAACAAAAACCATTTGTTACCTCTGGTATTCGTTTAGGTTCGGCCGCTATGACAAGTCGTGGTTTAAACGAAAAAGAGTTTGAGCAAATTGCCCGTTGGATTGTTCAAGTTCTTAAAGCTGGAGATGATGAAACCGCTAAACAGATTAAAGAAGAAGTTATTGCTCTGACTAGCCAATATCCTGGCGAAGCGGTTTTCGATGATTAAACTCTTTTGCATTGGAAAAAATAAAGATGTATCTTTGCGTAAGCTTGAAGAAGAATATAAAAAACGCTTATCAGCCTTTGATAAAGTGGAAGTTATGGAATTCAAAGATGAACCGGATGTTCATTCTCAACGAGAAAAAGAAGCTCAACGTATTAAAGAAATCGAGGGAGATCGCGTTTTGGAAAAAATCCGTAACGACGATTTTATGATTTTATTGGATTTACACGGTGTGATGTTGGATTCAGAATCCTTTGCCCAAAAGCGAGCTTCCTTTTCTATGCTTGGTAAACCACTTGTTTTTGTGATTGCTGGATCCTTAGGACCAAGTGAGGCCTTAATAAAACGAGCTAATTTTCGTTGGAAGCTTTCGGACTTAACCTTTACTCATTTAATGTGTCGAGTATTGGTATTAGAACAAATTTATCGATCTTTTATGATCGAAAAAGGTCGTCATTATCATAAATAATTTCACGAGCTTTCAAAAAAGATCAAAGTTTGTAAGACTTTCCCATTTATTCCCAGATACATTTTCTATATCTTATAAGGAAGAGGGCTTATCCCCTTTTCCTTTTTTTATAAAGAAGGTCTTGGAAAAGTGGATATCTCAAAAAACTTCAGCTCCTAAAAAATAGCTATCTTGCATTGTGAACAAAAAAGGTGCAATCTTTGTTTCAAATGAACCCATCAACCTCTTTTTTTCAAAGAGCTATAAAATTTTTAAAGGCTCATTTATCCCAGAAAGAAACTTTTGTTTTTTTGATAAAGTACTTTGTACAGGATACAATAAGGAAGCTTTTCCTAAATTTAAAGCCTCAAAAAAAGAACCACCCGTTTGAGGGGTGGGTTCTTCTAGATGGTCTATAGAAAGCGGATCTACCGCAAAGAGAGGTTTTATGAGACGTAGTACAAAAAATTATTGGAATTTTGTCGGTGTGGTCTTGCTTGTATATTTTTTGGCCTTAGCAATCGTTGCCGCCAATGAAAACCGCGAAATTGCTTTGAAAATGACTCCAAGCATTGATCCTACTATTTCAATTGGCTGGTATATCGCCATTGCCATACTTGCTGCTTTAGCTTTATGGGCCATTATTTGGGCCATTGTCTCCAAAAACAATAAGCTTAAATTTCGAGAAGTCATTAAAAATAAAAAAGATAATCTAATGTTGCTTTCCAGTCCTTTAATTGGAGCGGCTGGGGGAATATTTATGGGCTTTTTCTTAATTGGCTCGCTACCTCAACTTCAAATTTCAGTTCCTCATAATGGAGTGGCCCAAGCTGATCCAATGAAAGGGCAAACCCCAGAAACCGTCTATCAAGCTCCAATTCCTGATTTACCGCCTTTACTTCCTACTAAAAATTTGGTTGACATTGCCACAGGAGTTTTAACAATTTCCGATCAACAAACGGTAAGAGGAGATTATGCGGCGACTCAGTCTAACCAAAGTTGCTTGTTAGCTCTTGATCATTCTGCCGTCACTGTTGATCAAGCCTCTTTTTCCAAGACAGGGGATCCATCTACAATTGAGGATGCTTTGAAATATGGCTTAAATGCTGCCTTATTAGGAGCTCCAGGAGCCACTATGAATATTCTGGGATCCACTATTGAAACCACCGCTTTAGGAGCAGGTGGAATAGCTGTTAATGGATTAAATTCTTCTGCTGTTTCAAATGCCACGAATGTCAATACAGAAGGGAATAATTCTCCGATTTTCTTTGCGGGCTTTCAAGGAGAATTAAAAGTTACTGGTGGACTTCAAACATCAAAAGGAGATGGCTCAATCGTTTTTGTTCCTCGCGCCAGTTCTTCCATTTTAGCCGATTCGGTCACCTGTCAGACTACTGGCTATTTGGCTCCTATTGTTCGTGCTTCTGGATTGTTCTCAGGAACCTCTTTACAAGGCGTTGCGACCAATTCCATTGCAGCTCAAATTGAACCAGGAGGAACAGTGAATTTAGTGAATTCTAAAATCACTGCTGGAGCGATTCAAACAGATACCAACTATCACGCTGTCTTCGTTTTTGATAACCAAGATAAAACGCAAAAAAAAGAACCTGGCCATTTAACCGTGATCAATTCTGAATGGACCATCCCTTCTTCTTCTCCTGCAGCTCAAGATGGTTACAATTTTATAGTGGATCAATGTTCGGCTGCTATTAGTTTAAATGGTACTAGTATTGTGAATGTTCCAAAATGTGCCCGCGTTCAAAATGGATTAATCGGTTTGACTTTAACAAGTCAAGTATTAGGGGGCGTCATTGAAGGGGATAGCGACAGTACCATCGATTTGACGATTGCTGAAGCCAGTCGTTTTGATGGAGCCATTAATCCTGATCAAGCCTGTCAAAATGTTATTGTCCATTTGGATGCTACATCCACAATGAATTTAACAGCTGATACGTATTTAACAGAATTTACCAACGCTAATCCAAGTAATAGCAACGTTCAAACCAATGGTTATCATCTTTATGTCAATGGAAAGATCGTTATTTAAAAATATAAGTATACTTTTTCTAAAAAAGAAGACTGCCTAGTTTAGGCAGTCTTTTTAATTATTTTCTTTTTTCTTTTACTTTAGAGGAAAAACGGCTTTATTTTCGAAAAATTTGACGAACTATAAAGTTTATTTTTATCTCAATTGTGTCTTTCCGCCATTATCTCCTAAGAATGATATACTTAGAATAGTCATGTGCGTAAGCACATACATTTTATGGAGGATTGATCATCATGGCAAAGAAAACTGTCAAGGATCTCGACGTAAATGGCAAAAAAGTCATCGTTCGTGCTGACTTGAACGTACCTCACAAAGGAAGCGAAATCACAAATGATAACCGTGTGAAAGCTGCTGTCCCCACTCTCAAATATCTCACTGATAATGGCGCTAAAGTTATCTTGATGTCTCACTTAGGAAAAGTGAAAACAGACGAAGATAAAGCGAAAAATGATTTAGGTATCGTAGCTCCACGTTTACAAGAACTTTTACCAGATGTAAAGGTAAAATTCTGCCCCGTTACTCGTGGCGAAGAACTTGAAGACATGGTTGCAGCGCTTGAACCAGGTGAAATTTTGCTCGTCCAAAATACTCGTTATGAACCAGGCGAAAGCAAGAATGATCCAGAACTCGGTAAATACTGGGCTGGTCTTGCTGACATGTTTGTAGAAGATGCTTTTGGTTCTGTTCACCGTGCCCATGCTTCAACTGTCGGCATTCCTGAAAACTTACCCGATAACGGTCTTGGCTTCTTAGTAGAAAAAGAAGTAAACATGCTTGGTAAAGCTGTTGATGAACCTGTTCGTCCTTTTGTAGCCATTCTTGGTGGAGCAAAAGTATCCGACAAAATTGGCGTAATTGAAAATATGCTTGATAAAGCCGATAAAGTCATCGTTGGTGGCGGTATGGCTTATACTTTCGCTAAAGCTCTTGGTCGCGAAGTAGGTGATTCTTTGCTTGAAGCCGATAAAATTGATTTGGCTAAACAAATCATGGAAAAAGGCAAGGGCAAACTTGTATTGCCAGTGGATACGGTTATTGCTGATAAATTCGCAAACGATGCCAATACTCAAATCGTAGAAGGCGATATTCCAGATGGTTGGATGGGTCTTGATATTGGACCAAAATCCATCGAACTCTTCAAAGACACTTTAGATGGAGCCAAAACTGTTGTTTGGAATGGCCCGATGGGTGTATTTGAAATGCCTAATTTTGCTAATGGTACTTTACAAATTTGTGAAGCTATTTCTGAATTGCCAGATGCTACAACTGTTATCGGTGGTGGTGACAGTGCTGCAGCTGCCATCCAACTTGGATTTGAAGATAAATTCAGCCATATTTCTACCGGTGGTGGAGCTTCCCTTGAATACATGGAAGGCAAAACATTACCAGGTATTGCGGTAATCGCTGAAAAGTAGTCAACCCTTGACAAAAAGAAAAGGAATAAGCAAATGAGAGATCAGATTATTGTTGGAAACTGGAAAATGAACAAAAATAACGCTGAAACAAAAGCGTTCTTTGAAGAAGTTGATCCAGTTGCCGTAAGCGATAAAGGCCTTTATGGCGTTGGTGTTCCCTTTACTGATTTAAAAACGGCTCTTGATGAAGCCAATAACCTCATCGTAGCCGCTGAAAACGTTCACTTTGAAGACAGTGGGGCCTTTACCGGTGAAGTTTCGGTTCCCATGCTTGAAGAATTAGGCGTAAAATATTGCATTATCGGTCACTCCGAAAGACGTCAAATGTTTGGGGATACTGACGAAACTGTAAATAAAAAAGCTAAAAAACTTCTTGCGGCTGGAATTACTCCTATTCTTTGCATCGGTGAAACCGAAGAAGAATACGATAATGGCCAAACCAAAGATGTAGTGAGCGCTCAATTAAAAGGTTCTTTAGCTGGTATTGCTCCTGAAGAATATGCCAACATCGTCTTGGCTTACGAGCCAATTTGGGCTATTGGTACTGGCAAATCCGCTTCCGTTGAAATCGCTGAAGATTGCTGTAAACTTGTTCGTGATGTAGTAAAAGATATTGCGGGCGAAGATGCTGCAGAAAAAGTGCGCATTCAATATGGTGGATCTGTAAAACCAAGCAATATCGTAGAATATATGGCTCAACCTGATATTGATGGAGCTTTAATTGGTGGAGCTTCTTTAAAACCAGATTCCTTTATCGAAATTATCGAAAAAACTAAATAGTTTTTGAATTTAAGAATTTTAAGCTGGATGTTAAGCATCCAGCTTTTTTAGTTTTAGAAAAGAGAAAAGTACAATATTAAAAGCTCCCACAATCAACTAAAATAGAAATTCGCCTTTTTAGAGGAAAAGTTCTAGGTTCTTAAACTAGTCTTCAAAGATTGAAAGGTAATCTTGAAAGATCTTATTTCTTTAAACGAAAAAAGAATGAAAAAAACTTCTCGCTTTAGAGACGTTCCAAAAGACGAATAAAAGTTCTTTTTTCAACTAATTTTTTCCTTCCTCTCACAAGGCTTAAAAAAAACTTTACCGAGAAGTAAAAAAATAGAAAAATGTGTTATAAAGAAATAAAGATTCCTTTCTTTTTTCTTTCTCCTTTAAAAGATAAGCAGGAAAGGAAAAGAATCTTTCTTCTTTTAGAGATTTTGAAAACTTTTAAGAATAAAATTTGGAATTTTAGATAAAAATTAGAGAAATGGGATAAAAGTATAATATTTAGATGCTTTTCCTTCTTTTTAAAAGGAGATATTTCTCTTATAAAAAGAGAATTTTTAGAGTAAGGAGTTCAAACTTTCACTTCTTTAAGAAATATTTTGGGCTTCAAATCAATTTTTCATTTTTTATAAAGGAGTCTAAAAGACCAATCTCTTCTTTGTAAGATCTTTGTCCTTGAAATAAGTTTCTTTAAAGGATTTCATTTGTTCCTTTACTGTAAAAATACAGGTACTTTGGCTTAATCTCTTTTAGACAAGTACGTCGCTTTAATATGTTGATTGGAGGGCTCTTATGTTAAACGTAACTAAGGGTGATTTCTTACATCTTATGATTTCCGTCGCTCAAATTTGTAATACCCAATGGACACCTGCTCAAGTTCGTCAAAGTGCGGAAGAAATATATAGCAATTCAATTCCTAAGCGAAAAGGCTCAACTGACCGATTTATACTAGGAGGATATGTGGTTCTTTTAGAACAATTTGTTCCCTATGAAGTTCTTGCTGATCCACAACAGCTTCCTCATCTAAATTTTTTACTGTCTAAAAAGGGAATGGAATTTTATTTACGGAATGAATGCAATTATTATGGTTATCCTATGGAAAAAACGAATGTTGAACTCAATCGAATCATGCGCTCCTTTTGTCGCTTTGGATGGTAATAAAACGTTTGAGGGATAGAGAAAACTAAAAAATCGCCTAATTAGGCGATCCTTTTAAAAGAAGCCTCTCTTTTAACGTAAGACAAAGTCAATAATCCATCGAATCTTATACCGAATTGCTCTGTGCTTTGAGTTTAAAAGTCCTGAGGGGTGCCCAATCCTCATTTTTATGAAAGGAAGAAATGGATGTGAGACAAAAAATCCAAGAAAAACATGGGAAATCATTGCGTCTCCCTTGTCGTTTAATACTCCTTCTCTTTTTGAGTTGTGCTTTTTGTTTTGGGGGTTGTGCTTCTTCTTCTAAAATCCGGATCGGATTAAGTGAAGATGGGTATGATCAATTAGTAGGATGGATGATTCGCGAGCTTGCCACAAGACAAGGAATTGAATGTCAAATTTGTACAGTTTCTCCTGGAATTTTGAACTTACAACCCGCTTTAGAAAGCAATTCTTTGCAAATAGGTATTGAATTTTCTCAAACCGCTTGGAAAAGTGTTTTGCAACAAAAAACGGCTTATCAGGCCAGCGATCTTACTCTCTTGCAACAAGAGTATAAAAAGCGAAATTTATATTGGTATT
>CAYMGC010000026.1:0-17783 GCA_964389885.1 uncultured Erysipelotrichaceae bacterium
CTTGTTTTTAGGATTTAAATTTCTTTTAAAAATTCAACCTAACTATTATTTAACTATTTGGGTCTATGTCGCTTTGCCGCTTGCTTTAAGCCTAGAACACATCTCCATCCATATATGGATAGGTATTTTACTTATTTCCAGCGCAGTTCTCATTAAAATGCTTTTTTTGATGCCAAAGCCAAAAGAGAAAATGGAGGTGAAATTTTTTTCATGGAAGCTTTGATTTTATCTTGTTCTACTGGAGGAGGACATAATGCGGCAGGTCATGCCATCGAAAAGGTTTTAAAGAAAAGGGGATGGAATACGACTTTTCTAGATCCTTATGCGTTACGATCGCAAAACCTTGCAAATCATGTAGGCCAAGCGTATGTCTCTTTGGTCCAATTGTCACCAACCTTATTTGGAAATGTGTATCATCTTGGTGAACTTTATGAAAAGGGAGAACGCAAGTGGCAATGGCCTAATCCTGTTTTAGCCCTTCAAAAACATACCGCTTTAGCTCTTCAAACTTATTTGAAAAACAATTGTCCTCAAGTCATTATTTGTACTCATCCCTATCCCGGCTTAATGTTGACTTGGTTAAAACAACATGGCTACTCTATCCCCCTATCTATTATGGTTCCTACTGATTACACCTGTATTCCCTTTGAAGCGGATATTTTAACGGATTGGATGACATTGCCCTCTTTTGATCTCATAGAGACTTTTCAAAACGAAGGAGTTGAAGCTTCTCGTCTTATTGCCACAGGAATTCCGGTAGATCCATCCTTTGTGGAACCCTGTTCCAAAGAAGAAGCTGCTCAAAAACTTGGCTTATCTGTAAACAAAGAGTATATCTTAGTCGCGGCAGGGAGCATGGGTGCTAAAGGAATGGACTCAATTCTTGATCAACTTAAGCCTATTTTGCAAAAACGACCTCATGTAGAAGTATTGGCCTTTTGTGGCTCAAATGAGTCTTTACATCATCAAATTGAATCCTTAAAGAATCCACACATTCAAGCTATCGGCTTCACCGATCAAATGCCTTTATATTTGCATCTAGGACACCTCTATATTACAAAACCGGGTGGACTTTCCATTACTGAAGCTGCTTCTTCGGGCATTCCTTTAGTTTTATGTCATCCCATCCCAGGATGTGAAAATCTAAATGCCATGTTTTTTGAAAAGCATGGTTGGGCTCACTATTTAAAAGATCTTTCTACTCTTCCCCAAATTGTGGAAAACATCTTAAATCAACCATTTGCACCACGTATCCCTTATGCACCTCAATTTGACAATACGGCTGGAAAACTAGCCGATTGGATTACGATGGCTATCGAGCTTTTTCCATTAAGCAATCAAAAATAATTAAAAAATTTTTTTAACTTTTAATGAGCCTTTTTCAATCTTTGGTAGCTTATGAAAAAAGAGCCTATAACGACTAAGTCTAGTCGTTATAGGCTCTTTGGTTTTAGACCGCTGTAGTCTTTACTTCTTCTTGTACCAAGATATACGCAGAAACAATTTGGGCAATATAGGTAGTATGATAATCTCCATTTTGGTAATAACGGCTTACTAAATTAGCTGGAATAGCTTTAGGATCTTGATCTTGTTTATAAAGAACTTTGCATTCTAAGGTAATGGGCAATTGATAAATCGCAGGAGTACTTACATTTTGACCTTTATAAGCCGTTAAATTTAAGTCAGTAAACTTATTATGATCACGGCCAGATACCGTACCACAGTAGCCAAGAATTTGGCGTACATCACTTTCTGGAAGAGGAACACTAACAGTAAATTCAGGATTTTGGTCTAAAAGAGTATGAGTATAACGACTTTTACGAATAAAAGCTGTAAAAACTGGCAATCCCCAATCAGTACCAATGCTTCCCCAGCCAATAGTCATCGTATCCATTTTTCCATTGGCTGCAGTGTTTAATAAAATTCCTTTCGGCAATTGAGCCAAAATATATCCAGCGTATTCGTAGAGATTAATCGGAACTCGTTGCATACCTAATTTTTCCTTGTGAACTTCACAAGATTCCTTTCTTTTTTACTAAAAGTTACTAATCATAGTATACTGCACAAGGCTTTAAAATGAGAAAACCTAAAAACGGCGGAGTCTAACTCCGCCAATTTTTATTCATCTTTATTTTGAGCTAAAACATTACGCATGGTATTCGCAATGTTTTCGGGGGTAAAGCCAAAGTATTCAAACAGTTGATTTCCAGGAGCAGAAGTACCAAAGTCCTTCATGCCTACCATATCGCCATCTAAGCCGATATAACGTCCCCAACCAAAGTCTTTGGAGGCTTCAACGGATACACGATTGCGACATTTTCTAGGTAATACTGATTCACGATATTCCTTAGGTTGCATTTCGAATAATTCCATACTTGGCATCGAAACAACACGCACATCTACCCCTTCTGCTTCTAAAACTTCTGCGGCTTTAAGAGTAGGAGCCACCTCAGAACCAGAAGCAATAAAGATTGCTTCCGGTTCTGGATTTTTGGAATCTTTAACAATATAAGCTCCCTTTAAAGCTTCTTTTGAGGTTTCTTTAAGTTGCTCTACATTTTGACGAGTCAACACGAGCACAGTTGGTCCATTTGTACGATTAGCCGCTAACGTCCAACCAGCAGCGGTTTCTGTAGCATCCGCTGGACGGAAAACAATAGTGTTAGGAATGGAACGATAAGAAGCTAAATGTTCAATGGGTTGATGAGTGGGACCATCTTCTCCTACTCCAATGGAATCATGAGAGAACACATATACCACTGGCAATTTCATTAAAGCAGCCAATCGCACCATTGGTTTTGAATAATCGGAGAATACAAAGAAAGTTCCAGCATAAGGACGCAAGCCTGAAAGAGCCAGACCATTGGAAATTCCAGCCATTGCCAATTCACGAACTCCAAAATGTAAGTTACGACCTTGAGGATTTTCAGCTGAAAAATCGCCCGCCCCATCCATATATGTTTTATTAGAAGGACCGAGGTCAGCGGAACCACCAATTAAGCTTGGCATTACATCTTTCAACTTATTTAAGCATTTTCCAGATGATACACGAGTGGCCTCTGCTTTATCTGTAACATTCCAAAGATCAGCGGCTTCTAAAGCCACGGGATCAGGCGTTTGATTGAGCATTTTAACATATTCGGCTTCTAATTCTGGATAAGTTTCTTTGTATTGAGCATATAATTCATTCCAAGCTTTTTCCTTGGCTTGACCACGTTTGGCTAATTCTTTGAAATTCGTATAAACCTCTTCGGGAACATAAAAACTAGACTCTTCATCCCATCCCAAATTTCGCTTTAAAGCTTTTACATTGTCTACACCAAGGGGTTCACCATGGCTACTAGCACTGCCTTCTTTTGGAGATCCATATCCAATTTTGGTTTTTACTGTGATGAAAGAAGGTTTTTCTAGATCAGCTTTGGCAGCCTCAATAGCAGATCGAATTTCTTCTAAATCATTGCCATCTACAGTCCAAGTATGAAAACCTAGAGCTTCCATACGCTTATTGACATCTTCAGCGAATACCATATCTGTATCGCCTTCGATAGAAATCTTATTGGAATCGTATAAAACGATTAACTTATTGAGTTTTAAAGTTCCAGCTAAAGATAAAGCCTCTTCGGAAATGCCCTCCATTAAATCGCCATCTCCCACCTCTACAAAGGTAAAGTGATCGACGATAGGATAGCCAGGTTTGTTAAAGTGAGAGCCTAAAAATTGTTCAGCAATTGCCATACCAACTCCAGCCGATAAACCAGAGCCAAGAGGACCAGTTGTGCATTCTACCGCACAAGTATGTCCAAATTCTGGATGGCCTGGAGTGTTGGATCCAAGCTGACGGAAATTTTTTAAGTTTTCTAAGCTCACATCATAACCAAATAAATGAAGCAAAGCATATAAACCGGCCGAGCCGTGTCCACCAGATAAAATAAAGCGATCTCGGTTTGGCCAAGTTGGATTTTCAGGATTGTGCATGAGCTGATGTCCATACAGTTCATACATCATAGGAGCTGTACCTAGAGGCGCTCCAGGATGTCCAGAGTTCGCCTTTTGTACGGCATCAGCTGCAAGAATTCGAATTGCATTTACGGATTGTTGATCTAGGTTCGTCATAGCCTTTCGGGTTGAAGTTCCTGAGTTATGGGAAGAAAACCCGAACCTTCCTTTCTGTTCGTCTTTTCTTAGTCTTCAAAAATGTTGGCTGCCCTGCCTATGCCACTTTGGATTTTGTTTTTTGCTGGTTTGCTTTTCGAGAACGGAAAACGAAACTCGACCGCAAAGCGCCTAAAACGATACTCATCCTTTTTAAAATGAAGGTCAAATGGAAAATGTCTTCTATATCCAAGAGGCGTCTTCAAAACAGTTCCTTATTGACCGAAGGCGCAATGAAAAGTGGGGTCCCTTCGCTTTTCCTTTTCCCTTTTCAAAAAGCTAAGGCGAAACGCAAAAGCCAAGCTGGAAGATAAAAACTTCAAGCAAAAAGCAGGGAATGACCAAGGAAGGAATACAGCCATATGATACTAGGTTCAGTATATCGAGGATTTTGGAGAGACGAAAAATGAATGCACATTTCTACAAAAAAACCAAAAAATAACCCGAAAACTTACTTTTTTAAATCTTTTTATAAACGCTTTCTTCAAATTCGGTCATTTAAGGTGACAAAATCGAATTTTTAATATTTTAAAACTTATTTTCTAACTCAGAGAAAGAGTGTTAAGACATCAAAGAGATCTTTAATCTTTTTAAGATTATGATCTTTTAAGAAAAATCAGTTTCTTTAAAATAGATCGATTTTTAGGTTATCTATTCTTTTCCATTTTTCAACCTTAAAAAGGGACATCGATTAATATTTTTATTAAAAGTAGAGGAGTAAAGCTAGAAACTGATAAAGAAAAAAAGAGAAGGTAAAATTATGAAAAAAAAATTATATCTTGTACGCCATGGTCAAACTATCTTCAATCGAAAGCGTCTTATTCAAGGCTGGTGTGATTCGCCTTTAACGCCTCATGGTCACAAACAAGCCAAAGAAGTTAAAAAGTGGCTCGAAAAAAATGACATTCATCCTACTTCCTTTTATTGTTCAACTTTAGGACGTACCGAAGAAACGCTCAAAGACATCACCGATCAACCTTATCAAAAACTTGAAGGAATCAAAGAAATGTTTTATGGAGAAATGGAAGGAGAAGAAATTGCAAAAGCCGAACCCGGAATGCAAGGTGATGTAATGGGATTTTATGTTCAATTTGGAGGGGAAAATCGTAAAGACGTAGGAAAACGAATGTATGACACCATTTCCAAAGTTATGAAAGAAGATCCATCTTCCACGATTTTAATGTGTACTCACGGAGCTTGTGCCTTTCAATTCGCTCGACGTGTGGATGACAAAAAAGCCAAAGCGATGCGTAAAACGGAAAATTGTACGATTTATGAATTTGAATACGATGATGAAACGAACCAATTTTCTTTAGAAAACGTGTACGATAAACATGTAAAACATTTAGCCGATCCTGAGGCCGAAAAATGGGCTAACTTCTATAAAAATAAAGACAAAATTTTATACGATTTGGGTGAGGACGCGAAGGAAAAGCAACGAGAAAAAGCCAAAGAACAGCGAGAAAAAAACAAAGCGCAACGTAAGGAAAGCTAAAAAACAAAGACGACGATTTTTCTCAAGCGATGGTCTTAGATCATCGTTTTTCTTATTTAGAAGAATCATTTTCAAACTTTAATAAAAAATCTCGGATTTTCACCGAGTATAAGGCTGATTTAACGAGTTGTATTTTCTGCTAATTCGTCTTCATTCCAGAAACGCTCTAAAAGTTCAGCAAAGCGTTTTTCACGCGAGCGACTGGTATCGGCGTAAGAGGTCTCCTCATTAACCAAAATTTTAACCTCATCGAGTCCTTTTACTTGCAATTCTTCATATTCTTTTTTCATTTCGGACCTCCTATGTTTTTATCCTGTTTACGATCTTAAATTCTCAAGAAATCTAAAATCCAATTGTCGCAACTTTATAATACAATGCCATCTAAAATAATTACAATAGTTTAAAAATGAAATTTTAATTAAAAAATGCTAAAATTTAAGTTTCGAATATTTATTCCAAAAATTGAAATTTTGATCTAAACTTTCCAAACTATATCGGGCAAAATGTATTGATTTCAAAGCAAATTGCTTTTCCATTATTGCTCTTTCTACTCTTTTTACCAAGGAAATTGATTCAAAAACTGAAAGAATTTTTCATTTTCTGAAAGAAATGTTTTTTTTCACTCTCTTATTTATGAAATTTACTTTTTTTCGTACAGATTAGGTGTGAAATTAAGCTCAACAACAAAAAAAGCGCTACCGAAGTAGCGCTAGAACTATGAAATTAATTCTTTGGCTTGTTGAACAATTCCGACTGTATTAGCCGTAGCATAATCTTTAGAGGAAATAACCGCTACAGGCTTTCCAGTACGCTTAGCAATTTTATCTTTATAATATCCAATTTGTGGTCCTAATAAGATTACATCGGCTTCATGAGCATGAGGAAAATAATCCAATAAACCAAATGCATTCAATTCTAAATCTGGTTCATTTTGACTAGCATAGTCTTTAATTTTGTTGACAATCCAAGATGTCGACATCCCTCCGCTACAAATTAGAATAAGTTTCACACCAATTCTCCTTTTTTTTCCTTGGCTGTTAGGGGGCTTAGGCTTGGCTTTCAACCACTCTTTCTAAATAGGCTACACGTTGTTCAAGCTCTGCTTGGTTACGGAGTGTTTTGATCATTTTTTCGATTAAATCTAGAGCCAATTCAGCATTCATTAAGTGGTCTTGAGAATGCACTAAGAGCACACTTACTTTTTGAGCTTGCCCATTCATTTCAGCAAACAACAAATCCGTTTGGGCCCGTCGAGCCTTTTCGAGGGCATTGCGGCTTTGACGCAATAAATTATCGACATTAGAAAACTCATGGCGTTCAGCATTGGCCAAAGCTTCCATAGAATAATGTTTGGAATCGCCCGCATCAGCGATGATTCCAAAGGAAATCATATTGAGATCGTCCATACTCTTTGATTTTGATTCTAGTCGAATCAATGCTCCTTCCTGAGGAAACAACGAAGCGCTTTGCCACCTTTTCACTCAACACGATATTGAAAGCGTTTTAGAGTTCTAAGATGGAGTCGTTTAAATCATGGGGATCATCCCAGAAAAAGTGAAAGAAACTGGGGTTTTGGCGCCCCCAACACTCTTCGTTATGATACCCATTTTCTACAATCATGACTTTCCCATAGCCCCCACGAAATTCTAAAGACCACTTGTATTCTTCTAAAAGCATTTCGGCTTCTAAGCGTTGAATGGGGGAAAGTTCTTTAGCGCCAAAGGACCAATAAATACGGGTATCGGGATTGAGATTTTTGGATTCAAATTCGCGGGAAATTTCTTCTTGGCACACCATCACTGAAGGAGAAAGACAAGCCGCTTTTGAAAACACTTCATTATGCCGAATAATGGCAAAAAAGGCCATTAAGCCTCCCATCGAACTGCCTGCAATCGCTGTGGCTTCGCGTTGGGGCCAAGTGCGCAATCCTTGATCAATTTTGGGTTTCAGCCAATGAACAATCCATTCGGCCAAAACCGCCCCTGCTCCAATGGTGTGGCCAAAAAAAGTATCTGAGAGCGGATAAGGGGTGTATTCGTGCAATCGATTGTCTCCTCTCGGATCGCATTCCAACCCAACTACAATGCACGAATGGGGTGCTTGATCCAAAAATTCTTTCAAATGCCATGAGGTGCCAAAAGAAGCTTGTTGATCAAAAAATAAATTTTGACCATCAAACATATACAATACCGGATAGCGTCGATCAGTTCCGGAATAATAATCATCTGGCAAATAAATATCGATCCAGCCAGAACGATTTAACGGTTCAATTGGTACAGGATATCGCTCAACCATGAAATTCCTCTCCATTAACCAACCTTCTTTATTTTATGAGTAGCGAAACCCATCAATGTCTCTTTTTGGTTAGAGATTTTAAACTCGCTATGCTTTCCCTGCCCAAAGCATTTGGTTTAAAATTTCTGTTTTAGGAGTCGCTTTTTAAAAAGAAAATCTAAAATAGCCCAAAAAATGGGAAGAAAAAAGGTTGGTCGTATTGGAAGATCTTAGCACGGAATGAACCAAGATGTGGGATTCACTTTAAAGGTGACCTGAAAAGCTTCAAGCTATTTACGAATAAAATCTTGGTCTTTCTGGGGAAGATCTTCTTGGCTAGTAAAGCGCTCAACACGCATATGCAAATCGTATTGATCACGCAATTTAGCAATTTCGGCCATCATAGGCGAAGCATGATGACGATCGATCGATTCTTGATCTTTCCAGCTATCAATCAAAAGCACCGTTTCGGGATCATCAAGGGGAAGAAAATATTCATAGCGTAAATTTCCTTCTTGAGCTCGAATACGATCGACAATTCCATTTTCAATCATATCCTGGACAAAGCGTTTAGCATTGCCTTGCTTTCCGGTATAATACAAGTTCACCACAATAGCCATAATCATCTCTCCTTTTTCTTTACTTAAAATGATTTTTCTTTTTTTAATATACCTTGATCTTACAAAGAAAAGGGAAAAAAAATTAAAAAACGCCAAGGAACCTTGGCGAACTAAACTTTGGCGTCGCTAGGAGGATTTGAACCTCTGACCTACCGCTTAGGAGGCGGTTGCTCTATCCAGCTGAGCTATAGCGACCCATCAAAAAAGCAAAAAAAAATGGCGCACCCGAGAGGACTCGAACCTCCAACCACCAGAATCGGAATCTGTTACTCTATCCATTGAGCTACGGGCACAATTGCGAAATTATTCTACTCTAATTTTTCTTTTTAGACAATCCTTTTTCCTGAGATGTCCTTTCTAAGTCGAAATGTCTTTTTGAGACCAGCTTTTCGTTTTTTGTGCTTTTTTCCTTCAATCGCTTTCAAAAGCCTAGAGAGTGCGTTGACAAGCTTTCCCCCCTTTTCTAAAATGAGGACACGATTGATTAACAGCGATGACAAGGAATACTCCCTAGCCAATTTGTTTGGTAGAAAGCAGCCGGTTGATGAAAGGCGTAAACAAGGCTTCGGCAACTCCCCTTCGAGCTGAAAGAGTGAAATAAGTAAGTCTTTCCGGGTCTTCCCGTTACAGAAGAAACGATTGTTAGATCGTTGAGTGGTCACTTTTTAAAAGTGACAATAAGAGTGGTACCGCGGAATGAATTTATCCGTCTCTTTGTTTGCGCCCTTGGCGTAAATAAAAGAGACGGTTTTTTATTATCTCGTTTTGAAGTCCAAAACGGTTAAAGGAGGAAACAAAATGGATGCTTCGAAGTATTCTCCGGGATATTTTCCCGTCGAAAATCCTGAATATCGTTGGGTAAAAAAAGATCATCCAGAGCAAGCCCCAATTTGGTGTTCAGTGGATTTACGTGATGGTAATCAAGCCCTCATTGTTCCAATGTCTTTAGAAGAAAAACTTGAGTTTTTTCAATTGCTTGTCCGCATTGGCTTTAAAGAAATCGAAGTAGGCTTTCCCGCTGCTTCAGAAACCGAATACGAATTTTTACGGACTCTCATTGAAAATGATTTGATTCCAGAAGATGTGACGATTCAAGTTTTAACCCAGTGCCGCGAGCATATCATTCGTAAAACGTTTGAAGCCATTAAAGGGGCTCCTAAAGCAGTGGTTCATTTTTATAATTCCACCTCAAAAGCACAACGCGAACAAGTGTTCAAAAAGTCCAAAGAAGACATCAAAGAAATTGCTTTGGAAGGGGCGCGTTTGGTTAAACAGCTCTCCGAAGAGTACGATGGAAACTTTTTATTTGAATACTCTCCAGAATCCTTTACAGGAACAGAACCTGATTACGCTTTAGATGTTTGCAATGCGGTTATTGATATTATGGAACCCACTCCCGATCGTCCTATGATCATTAACTTGCCCGTTACAGTCGAGATGTCCTTGCCCCACGTGTATGCCAACCAAATCGAGTACTGTTCCGATCGCTTGCATCGTCGTGATAGCGTTATTTTATCTACTCATCCCCATAACGATCGCGGGACAGGAGTAGCCGATACGGAATTGGCTTTGCTCGCTGGTGCCCAGCGGGTGGAATGTTGTTTATTTGGCAATGGTGAACGCACTGGAAATGTGGATGCGGTAACTTTAGCCATGAACTTATATGTTCTTGGAATTGATCCTCAGTTGGATTTTTCCGATATGCCCGAAATTGTAGAAATCTATGAACGCCTCACCCGCATGCATGTTCATGAACGGCAACCTTATGCCGGAGCCTTGGTCTTTGCGGCTTTTTCGGGAAGTCACCAAGATGCGATTGCGAAGGGAATGAAATACAAAGAACAAGATCCCCTAGGGCGTTGGACCGTACCTTATTTACCCATTGATCCTCATGATGTTTCCCGTACGTATGATGCCGATGTCATTCGGGTGAACTCCCAATCTGGAAAAGGAGGAATTGGCTACATCTTAGAAACACGTTTTGGCTTCAATTTGCCTCCTAAAATGCGTGAGCATTTTGGCTATACCGTTAAAGATGTTTCCGATCGCCATCATGCCGAATTAAAGCCCGAAGAAATTTATGAAATTTTCCAAACCACTTATTTGAACAAAAAGAGTCCTGTTATTGAAATCAAAGAAGCCCATTTTATTCAAGGTCGAACGCTTAAAGCCGTCGTAACAGCCATGGTTGATGGCGAAGAATACGAATGGTATGGCACGGGAAATGGACGCTTGAATGCCGTTAACAATGCGATTAAAAAAGGACTTGGCTTGGAATACACCCTTGAAACCTATACGGATCACACATTGGGAAAAAGTTCCGATGCGATGGCAGCAAGTTATATTGGCTTACGCTGGCTGGATGGAACCATTAGCTGGGGGGCTGCAACGGATTCCGATATTTTGTTTTCCGGCATTTTAGCCCTTGGCTCAGCCATCAACAATCGCTTTGAAGCCCAAAATCAAAACACAAAGGAGCAATAACTATGGCCATGACAATGACTCAAAAAATCTTGGCTGCCCATGCCAATTTGGATACGGTAGAACCAGGACAATTGATTTTAGCCAATTTGGATGGCGTACTTGGCAATGACATCACCACCCCAGTCGCCATTGCCGAATTTGAAAAAGCTGGATTTGATCATGTCTATGATCCAGAAAAAATCAACGTGGTTTTGGACCACTTTGTACCCAATAAAGATATTAAAGCGGCCAAACAATCCGCCACTTGCCGCTCATTTTGTCATCAACATCATATTTCTCATTTTTATGATGTTGGAAAAATGGGAATTGAACATGCCTTATTGCCTGAGCAAGGGCGCATTACCGCCGGTGATTGCTTAATTGGTGCCGATTCGCATACCTGCACTTATGGTGCGCTTGGCGCTTTCTCCACAGGAGTTGGATCTACTGATATGGCGGCTGGCATGGCCACTGGTAAAGCGTGGTTTAAGGTGCCTTCTGCCATTAAAGTGGAATTGGTAGGGAAATTGTCCCCTTATGTCACAGGAAAAGATGTCATCTTAGCTTTAATTGGACAAATTGGAGTGGATGGTGCCCTTTATAAATCCTTAGAATTTACCGGCGAAGGAGCGCATTCGTTATCTATGGATGATCGGCTTTGCATTTGCAATATGGCTATTGAGGCGGGAGCCAAAAATGGAATTTTCCCTGTGGATGAAAAAACCCTAGCCTTTTTAGCCGATCATGGGGCCAACGAACCCACCATTTATCAAGCGGATCCCGATGCTGTATATGATGAAGTCGTGGTAATGGATTTATCCAAGCTCGAACCTGTGGTCTCGTGGCCGCATTTGCCGGAAAACACTCATTTGGCGAAAGACTCTACGGATATTGAAATTGATCAAGTCGTTATTGGAAGTTGCACCAATGGCCGTATGGAAGATATGGAAGCCGCCTTTGAAGTCTTAAATGGTCGACAAGTCAAAGATGGAGTACGGTGCATCATTATTCCCGCTACGATGGATATTTACAAAGAATGCATTGCCAATGGCTATTTGATGGCCTTCGTTCAAGCTGGTGCTGTAGTATCAACTCCCACTTGTGGCCCTTGTCTTGGCGGGTATATGGGGATTTTAGCCCCTAATGAACGCTGCATTTCAACTACGAATCGCAACTTTGTCGGCCGTATGGGTGATGTAACGTCTGAAGTGTATTTAGCGAGTCCCTATACGGCGGCTTATAGCGCTTTAAAAGGTTATATTGCCGATCCTCGCGAACTAGAAGGAGAAAATTCTCATGAATGAAGCCCATGGAAAGACATTTGTGTATGGGGATAATGTGGATACGGATGTCATTATTCCAGCCCGTTACCTCAATACACCCGATGCCCAAGCTCTTGCCGCCCACTGTATGGAAGATATCGATGCAAACTTTACCAAAAATGTAAAAGAAGGCGATTTAATGTGTGCAGGCTGGAATTTTGGATGCGGTTCAAGTCGTGAACATGCCCCTTTGGCGATTAAGACGGCTGGCATTGCTTGTGTGATCGCCAAATCCTTTGCGCGTATTTTTTATCGCAATGCGATTAATATCGGTTTGCCCATTATGGAATGCGAAGAAGCCGCGGAAGAAATTCAACCTGGGGATGAAGTGATCGTCAATTTTGAAGAAGGAATTATTGAAGATGTCACCCTTGGCAAACGCTGGACGGCTCAACCTTTTCCTCCCTTTATTCAAGAAATCATTGCGAGTGGTGGTTGGATGAATTATTTGCGCAACCAACAAGATCAATAAACGAAAAGCTGCCCTGGTTGGTTTACAAAAGAAAGAAGGTAAAGGAATGCAAAAAAACATCGGTGTCATTCGTGGGGATTGTTCCTCTCGAGAAATCATCGAACAAACCTTGCGGGTGTTGGATTTAGTAGCCGAGCAATATGGTCATGAGTGGAACTATGTTCCTATTGCTATGGGGGGGGATGCCATTGATCAATTTGGTGAACCCTTACCCCAAGCGGAACTCGATAAATGCCTAGCAAGCGATGCCGTATTGCTAGGGGCGGTAGGTGGACCAAAATGGGAAGGATTGCCTGGGCCAAAGCGACCTGAAAAAGGTCTTTTGGCTTTGCGCAAAGGAATGGGTTTATTTTCCAATTTGCGTCCAGCTAAAATTTGGCCACAATTGGCAGACGCTTCGCCTTTGAAAAAAGACATTACCGACCGTGGTATTGACTTTGTCATTGTGCGCGAATTGACGGGTGGAGTGTACTTTGGACGACACGAAACCATTGAAGAAGATGGCCTGCGTAAAGCCATTGACTATATGCCCTATGATGAAAACGAAATTCGTCGCATTGGCAAGGTTGGTTTTGAAACGGCGATGAAACGCAATAAAAAGCTCACTTTGGTGGATAAAGCCAATGTGTTAGACACCTCGCGTTTGTGGCGTGCCGTACTCTATGATTTGGCCAAAGAGTATCCTGAGGTGGATTTCGATGTCATGTTTGTGGATAATGCAGCGATGCAAATTTGTAAAAATCCCGCTCAATTCGATGTCATTGTAACGGAAAACATGTTTGGGGATATTTTGTCCGATGAAGCCAGTGAAATTACAGGTTCCATTGGGATGATTCCCTCGTCCTCTTTAGGCGAAGGTCCAAGAGGTTTGTACGAACCCATTCATGGCTCGGCCCCGGATATTGCGGGACAAAACGTAGTCAATCCTTTGGCTTGTATTTTGTCCGCTGCAATGATGCTTCGCTATTCCTTTGATATGGAAGAAGAGGCTAGCCACATTGAAAAAGCTGTGGAAGCCACTTTAAACGATGGGTTGCGTACGGCAGATATGATGAGCGAAGGAATGATTCGTTGTGGAACCAAAGAAATAACGGATGCGGTTTTAGATCATATGAAAGCGGCCAAAAACGCTTAAAAAAAGCCTTTCTTGAGAAGTCAAGAAGGGCTTTTCTTATTTTAGAGTAAGTGGGCGCGTAACTCTTCGCCTGAAAGAGGGGACAAGTAGCTAGCGGGAATATCAAAAATGGTTTTCGCTCCCGTTAAACCTTCGCGATTCATGCGCGCTACGGCTCTAGCCACTGCGGTTAAAACCGAAGCGGTAAATTCGGGATTGGAATCTAAGGTTAAAGAGTACTCGATTAAATGATGATTCTCACCGGTATTGCCACTGCGTAGGACAAAGCCTCCATGAGGTAATCCTTTATGATTGGCATCGAGTTCTTCTTGGCTAATAAAGGTCACCGTGGTGTCATAGTCACTGAAGTAGTTGGGCATGGTTTTAATGGCTTCTTCAATCGCAGCTTTATCGGCACCTTCTTCCACGACCACATAGCATTCACGAGTATGTTTTTGCCGGGTAGTCAGTTCTGGGCGACTGCCACTGCGCGCCGCTTCAATGGCTTGGGCCACTGGCACGGTGTATTGTCTTGCATCCACTACCCCTTCAATACGTCGAATCGCATCCGAATGGCCTTGGGAGACACCCCGTCCCCAAAACGTATAACTTTCGCCATCAGGCAAAATGGATTCAGCGATCAAACGATTTAAAGAAAATAGACCTGGATCCCAGCCAATTGAAATAGCTGCAGTGTTATTGGCCTCTTGAGCGGCTTGATTGACGTTTTCGAAGTGTTCAGGAATACGAGCGTGGGTATCAAAGGAGTCCACTACATTAAATAAGGAAGCCAAAGCGGGGGTTTGTTCTGGCAAATCCGTGGCACTGCCCCCACAAAGAATCATGACATCGATTTTGTCTTTAAATTGATCGACATCGTCTAAAGAATACACAGGGCAACCACTTACGGTTTGTACTGAGCTTGGATCGCGACGGGTAAAAACACCAACGAGTTCCATATCTGGAGCAGCCAAAACGGCTTTTTCCGTTCCTTTGCCAAGATTTCCATATCCGGCAATTCCAACTTTTGTCATGTTGAGTATCCTTTCTTTTGGTTTTCGCCAAACAGGATACCGCAAAATAGGCCATTTTCATTTTTCCTTTTACGCTTTGTTGCAATTTTCAAAGACGATGTGTGTTTTTTTGGGAAAATTCACACTTCAACAAAAAAAACAAGAGAATCGCTTAAGAAAAGAGAAGTAGGAGAAAAGCAGGGCTTTAAGGCGTTTGTTTCCTTTGGTTTCATCCTGTAAAATAGACTCATGAAAAAAGGACGATTCTATTACAGTCAAGATTCGGATTGGTTTTATAAATTATACGCTCGAGAAAACCAACTCGATTATTTACAACTTTGTATGCTGGATTTGTTGCGCGAGGCGGGTGGCACCATGACTTGGATCGCCATTTTCAATACGCTTCCTTATTCGGCCGTCTCCATTCGTCAAACTGCGAGTGAACTTGAATGGCAAGGGTTAACCAAACTCACAACAGACGGGTTGCATTTAACAGAGTTTGCCGAATTTTCTGTATACGAGATTTTAGATGACCTCCATTGTAAAATGGAAGCCACTTTACCAAACGAAGAAATTACCCCCAATTTAGCGGCTTGATTTTCTGGAATACTATGCGCTCTTGCCTATAACAAGAGCGTTTTTTCCTTTCAAAGAAAAAAAGGAGAGAGAGAATGCAACATGCCTTATACATCGCCCAACATATTTGGTCATTTTGGGGCAAATATGAAGTGAAAAACGAATACGATCAAGTACTTTTTTATGTTCAAGGACAAAAATCTTTGTTGCGCAAACAAATTGTTTACAATGCTCAAAACCAAGAAATTGGCCGCTTTGAACAAACTTGGTCGATTCCAAACAAATTTCTTATTTTTGAGCCTGGAAAACCCGAAGAAAAAATTGAACAGAAATGGCGCTTTATTCATCCTGAATTGTTTATGACCAACAATGGTTGGCGTATTGTGGGAAAAAAACTAGGTTGGAATTTTGAAGTGCTGGATTCCAAAGGAAATTTAATTGCCACCATCGACAAAGAACTGTGGCATATGAGTGATCATTTTGCGGTTCACTATAACCATTGGCAAGATGCGTTGCCCTTATTGTTTATCGTGTTAGCCATTGATTGCATTTTGGATGGAAAGAACAACTAACCTCTTTTTTCCTTTCTTTTTTCTTTGGAAAGGAAAAAAGAAGGCCTAAGAATTTAAAAGAAAAGACAGAGGAAGTCTTAAGGTTCTCTGTCTTTTTTATAAGAGATATAGCCTTTTGAATAGGCCTTCGTTACACTAAAGCTAATTTCGAATATTCGATTTGGAAAGGAGGCTTTGGATGCCGAGTTATGCCTTTACGATTTTTTGGCTTATTTTTGCTCTCCTCATGCTGATCATTGAAATTGGAACCGTTTCTTTGGTATCCATTTGGTTTTGTGCAGGAGCGCTCGTGGCTGCCATTTTATCGTTTTTCCATGTCGGCTTTGTCTTTCAGGTCATTGCATTTTTCGCTGTTTCGATCGGATTTTTTGTCCTCTTTAAGCAGAAGTTGCAAGAATATTTTCGCTTTCGACATGATTTATCCGGATCAGGGTCTATGCGGGTACTAGGAAAAAATGCCAAAGTACTACAACCCATTGGACCGGGTATGCAAGGGCGCGTTTTCATTGATGGAATGGATTGGAAAGCCACTTGTCCCGTTCCATTGGTGATTGGCCAAATTGTAAAAGTGGTCGGTATCCATGGGGTGACTTTAGAAGTTCAACCTTTGGAGGGCCAAATTTATCAAGATACAATTGGATCGACTCCGCCCCCCATTTATTAAGTACCTTACGCTTTTTCAAGATCTTTTCTCTAAGAAAAGACCATTAAGGAGAAGATATGAATTTTTCATTTATCATTACCATTGTGTTCATTGTTTTAGCAGTTTTATTGCTCATTGGTTTGATTCAAAGCGTGGTGTACATCGTTCCTCAAGCACATGCTTACGTCATTCAACGCCTTGGAGCCTATTTGGAGACAAGCGACGTTGGTTTACATTTTAAAATGCCCTTTGTGGATCGTATTGCCAATAAAGTGGATCTAAAAGAGCAAGTGGCGGACTTTCCCCCACAAGCCGTTATCACGAAAGACAATGTTACCATGCACATCGATACGGTCATTTATTATCAAATTACCGATCCTAAGCTTTATACCTATGGAGTAGAACAACCATTAAATGCGATTGAAAACTTAACCGCGACCACTTTACGTAACGTGATTGGAGAAATGGATCTTGACCGTACCTTAACAAGTCGTGATGATATCAACACCAAAATGCGGGCTACTCTAGATGAGGCGACGGATCCCTGGGGTATTAAGATCAATCGAGTGGAACTTAAAAACATCATGCCACCTAAATCCATTCAAGAAGCGATGGAGCGACAAATGAAAGCGGAACGCGAACGTCGTGAAAAGATTTTACGAGCAGAAGGTGAAAAGGAATCCACGGTTTTAGTGGCTCAAGGTCGACAAGAAGCTGCGATTTTAGAAGCTAAAGCCAAACGAGAGACGATGATTCAAGAAGCGATGGGTAAAGCCGAAGCCATCAAGTCGGTGCAAAAAGCAACGGCAGAAGGGCTTCGCTACTTATCCGAAGCGGGCATTACCGATGAAGTCTTGCGCTTAAAAGCCATTGAAGCCTTTGAACGGGCTGCAGATGGAAAAGCGACGAAAATTATCATTCCTTCTGAAATTCAAGGGGCTGCAGGATTGGCCCAAGGAATTGTATCTACGGTATCCAAAACGGAAACCCCCTCTTCTTAAACAAACAAAAAGGGCGATCTGATCGCCTTTTTTTTATTTAAGTTGTGAATCCAAATATTCAAATGT
>CAYMGC010000027.1:0-15891 GCA_964389885.1 uncultured Erysipelotrichaceae bacterium
AAAGGCCAAAGAAAAAGCCAAGAGCTTGCTAGAGTCAAAAGACTCACTAAAAAAGAAATTATCTTTGAATACGGAGCCGAAATAAAGAATAAAATTGCATTAATCAGTCCAAATAAAATCACCAATATATTGAGAATATTTGGATGCAACAAACGAATTTGAAAAAAGCGTTTGGGTAAAAGAAAAATGCTTCCCAATAAAGCCAATAAACTTATCCAAAAAGCCCAAGCAGGACTTTGCAAAACAATCCATTGCTCATACAAAAATAAGACTCCACTTACTCCCCAAATGGCTCGACGTTGTGTCAAAGAAAGAGGAGGAGAATGGCTTTTTTTTCGTTTAGATGCTATAGATGACGTTTTCATAAAACAGCCTCAATTTTTAGAGTCCTTTTTAGTAAGAAAAGATCTATTTTATTTTCAACTTGAAGTTTTCCTAATTTTGCCCCAATCAAAGAAGGCTAAAAGAGAAAAGAGAACTCATGAGGGCAATAATCTAGAAAAAATTTAAGGATTAAAAGACTCTACTTTTAACTCTATACCTCTCAAAGACCAAATAAAAAAGATAAATCCTATTTTTTGGGGAAGTCGATAACTAAGATTTTATGGCTTAAAATTGAATCCACTCAAAACTTGCAACCACAAAAAAAAGGGTTTGAACAATTCGTTACAAACCCTTTGACTTTATTTTGAATCCGCACAAGGCTTAAGGATTGGAAGAATCCACAATATCTTGATTGAGTTGATTGAGCTGAGCTTCTTCCTGAGCAAAAGCTTTCTTTTCCTGTTCTTTTTCAATGTGCCTTTCGAGTTCTTTGAATTCGTCGGTTGGCTCTTTAGAGGTCTCATTTAATAAATGAGCTTTATCTAAGAGATGGAAGATTAATGACAATACAATTCCAGCCAAAGCGGAAAGCACCATACCAGAAAGCGTAATATCTCCAAATTGGATAGTGACACCCGAAAGACCAATAACAAATACCACTGAAGTCAAAATCATGTTGATGGAATTGGAGTAATCCACTTTTTCATCAATCAAAATTCTAAGACCAGAAACACCAATCATGCCATATAACAAGAAAGAAATACCGCCAATAACAGCTGAAGGAATGGATTGAATCAAGGCACAAAGTGGTCCAATGAAGGCACAACAAATGGATAAAACAGCGGCTCCGCCAATAACATACACCGAATACACGCCAGTTAAAGCCATAACTCCAATGTTTTCACCATAAGTAGTGGTTGGAACTGAGCCCAATAAACCAGAAATCATAGTGGAAAAATTATCCGCAAAGATCGTACGATCCAGACCTGGATCTTTGATTAAATCTCGACCAACAATTTGACTGGTTACAATTTGATGCCCTACGTGTTCAGAAGTGGTCACCAATAAAACAGGCAGCATCGTAAAGATAGCTCCTAAAGAAAATTGCGGCATTTGAAAGTTTGGGAGTTGTAACCAAGAAGCTTGGGCAATTGGAGCAAAATCAACCACACCAAATAAAATAGCGGTAATATAGCCACACACTACAGCAATTAAAATGGGAATGATCGCAAAGAATTTGCGAAAGCAGACGTTTCCAATAATGGCTACCCCTAAAGTAACCGCAAAAATCACAATATTACTCATTAAAACGTGTTCATCCAATAAACCAGCTGTTGAGGCAGCAGAATTGGAAAGCTCTAAACCAATTAAAGCGACAACAGGTCCCATGGCAGCGGGAGGTAAGACGACATCGATCCAATGGGTACCAAATTTTTTAATGATATAGGCTATACAACATCCCAAAAAGCCGACCACTACGAAGCCGCCTAAAGCGTAAGGAAAGCCCCATTTAGCAATGACCAGGCCAGCTGGACCTAAAAAGGCAAAGGAACTTCCTAAATACGCTGGAGCCTTTCCTTTAGTAATCGCAATGAATAACAAGGTTCCAATGCCATTCATGAATAAAACAATGGCAGGGTTAATTTGAAATAAAAAGGGAACCAATACGGTTGCTCCAAACATCGCAAACAAGTGTTGGATGGAAAGGGGCAAAAGTAGATTAAAAGGAACCTTTTCTTCTACTTGAATAATTCGTTTCGCCACTCAAATCTCCTTTCAATTGATCTTTTTTAGACTTTTCATTCTTTATTTTAACTTGAACAAAAAAGGTCAATCTTTTTTTACGAATTCTCACTGAGTTTGGCAAGGATTTCTTAAAAAAATTTATGAAAAAATGCCTATTCATTTTTCTAAGATCGAAAAAGGCTCTCCTTAAAAAGAGCCAAAAACCCCCTTTTTGATTCTAAAAATTGTATTTACCTTTGATTTAACAAATAGGTAGAATTTAACCTAAGACGTACCGTATAGTGAAAAGCCAAGAAAGAATTTTGCGAATTGTCCAATGCTTAAAACCTTTCTTGCTTACCAAGACAAGAAAGGAGAAAAAGGTGATGCATTCTCAACAAATCCAGAACTTTTTGCATCAGGGAAAACAAACCCCTAAACGCTTAGGTCAATTGTATGTCTATGCGAGTGCTTCCCATCTAGAAGAGCCAGTTTTAAGGGATTTAAAAGAGTCCATCAAAATGGTGTTGGTCTTAAACGAGGAAGCCTTTTATCAGCTGATTACTCAAGCTTCTTTCGCTTGGCAAACTAAGATTGACCGATTTGAACTCCTTATTCCCCGCTCCATAATGCTCAAGCGCTTTGAAAAAATCGATAAGGGAAAAGAGGAAAAGATCACTGCTTCTTTACGAGAGCTTTTTATTCATATGATTTCTCTAATATTTCAAAAATTGAGTATTCAAACAGGAAAGAATCATTTGCATCAAAAAGACTTAGCGCTTTTAGAGGAGCTTTTTCAAAAAGATTTGGCGCCTTATGAAAAATACTTCCTGTTTTCCTTTCGTAATGTCCAAAAGGGAAAGTGGAAAGTGACCAGTGAAGTATTTTTGTTTGAATGTCTCTTTCAAATTCAATGGTTAGCCGATTATTTGGAAGCAAAGCTTACCAATCACCAAGCGAAACAAGCCATGCTCTTAGATTTAATAGCGATTCATAAGCATTTTTCTCTTTTAGAACTTGAAATTTTTTTTAGTCCTGAAAAGCAAGAACTCCAATCGCTATTTTTATCTCCAACTTCTTCTCGAAAAAGTAGCCAACTTCTTTCATTCGTTGTATAAAAAAACCGCCCATGGGCGGTTTTGAACGTTTAGTAGTAAATCGGTTCGTAATAATCGTCTGTGTAGTCGTAATCGGGAATGTATTCTGGAATGACTTCTACATAATCTTGATCATACTCTTCCATATTTTCATTTTCTTCTTGGTCTTCTTGCGCCTCTTCTTTTTCCTGTTGAGCCTTTTGTTGGGCTAAGGATTTCAAGGCTTCTTTATTATCCGCTTGGTTCAAAGAAACCGTTACATCATAAATTACATCTTGAGTGGTTTTATCTTCAAACAAAACTTTATAGGGGATACCAAGTTTCGTAAACAGATCGGCATTCACTCGCAAGCCAACGACATATTGGATGTCGAGCGTTTTAAAATCCTCTGGATTAAGTTCTAGATCAATGAGATCGTAATTTGAACTTGAGACATAGCTCTTTCCTGAATCAATCAAATTCACTAGGAAGTGGGCATAGCGATTGATCTTCTCGAAGTCTTCTTCATTATCAAAGCCTAGGAGTTTCCATTTTTCCAAATCGGGATAAAAGTTCACCGCGTTTAAAACTTTAGCTCCATTTGCAAGAAGCAATCCTTGCACTTGATCGGCGTAGAGTGAAAGCCACCAAGCATCGGGATTTTCTTCAACAATTTCTTGAACGGCTTTGGCTAGAGGATAGTCGGTTACCGCTGCGGTTCCTTGCATAATCGGATTGACCAAAAGGCCCGCTACTCCTGTCCAACAAACCAAAACACAATAGAAAAGCTGTCGCCATTTGGTAAATGTTAACCATAAACCAAGCGCAAAGACGATACCTAATCCATAAAATACTCCAGCTGGCCACAATTCAAAAATTGAGCCAAGAGAGCGAATGAGTTCCACATAATTGGGGTATAAAAACGAAGAAGTCACATAAAGAGACCCTGCCCCATACAAAAGACAAACGATAAATCCCACCAACCCTTTTTTTGGAATGGGTTGGGTAGCGATCATCCAAAATGACCAAATGGTAAAGAAGGTGGCGGTTACACCAAAGACGGTATTGATTCGATTGCACATCGAAAGCAGGGTAATTCTTGCTAACCATTCGGGAAATTCAAAGAAGAAAAACAACAATTGCAGGATCATAAAGATAAACAATACGTTTCCTACGTACCGTTGGCTTTGTTTTTCCTTGCGTAAATACCACCATAAGTACGGATAAAAGAGCATGAACGCGAAACCAAACTGAGTATAGGACGAAATTTCGCTGTTGTTCAAAATCCCAGGATATCCAAAGGGTTGAAAAATTCCAACAATATTGAAAAACAATCTCCAAATTTGATCGCGATCTTCTCCACCTAGTCGAATACGGGAACCTGGATATTCCGTATTTAAAAGCAACTTGAGTGGTTCCCACATGCTCCAAAGCGCTGGAATTAAAATAAAGGCGACACCAAGAACGACACAGGATACATTTAACACGTTGCTAAATTGCCAAGTCAATTTCTCGCGATCGCGATACAAACAAGCAATGAGCAAAGCAAGCATTAAAACCCCTAAAGGCACTTGCAAAGAGGGAAATAACGCTAAGGTAAATCCAGTTAAAGAGCTAATGGCCAAAATAGTAAACAACCATTTCATCCAACCTTGTTTGATGAAAAAGTAGTAGCCCACTACAAATAAGGCACAAGCCCAAAAGATGACATCGTAAAAATGAGGCGAAAACCACCACACATTGGCTGGAGCAAAGGTAAAAAGAAAGGATCCGAAGACGGCCATATGACGACTTTTGGTCAAAATGTAGAAGAGTTCTAAACTGACCATAAACATCAAGATGGTTTTGGACAAAAAATACCAAGAAATCCCATAAGCATTTCCAAAAAGGATATAGCCCCATACAAAAGGTTTTCCAATAAGCGTCGGACTTAAAACTGGAGAATTGTAGCCGACGATCATGTCTTGTCCACTGATCGACATTTGATGCGAAATTTGTTGAAAGCCGTTGTAATATTGCGAAAAGAAATAAGGCAGTTGCACATTGTATTCATCCGTACGGAAGGTACGCGCTACGCCAAATAAAATCGAATCTTCTACACTTGGCTCGGCAGTAAAGCGGGTCGCAAAACTGGCCACGTTGGAAAAATGCAGTTGTAAGACTACTCCAATCCCAAATAAAAGAAACGCAATGATCCATCGCCAGCGGTATAAAAAGTCAAAACATTGACTTAAAAACTTCGAAAAAAATAAGCGTAAAAAACTCAATAGGGTTGCAACCAATCCAATTGGAAGTGCCAAATCGCTATTGGGAAAATAGAGATATACAAAAACAGTACTCACTCCAACCAACAAGGTTTCTAGAAGAATTTCCCAGATTCGTCGGACATCTCTTGTTTGTCTTTTAGGGGAATCTAAGGTTGTATTCCACATTAGGCTAAGACCTCAGACTTTCCAGAAGCGGATGGGGAAAACTTAGGTGGAGAAGACTCTTCACTTGGCCTCAAAGTAGAGGGAAAGGGTTTGTGTAAAGAGGAAACAGGTTTAGATGATTTTTTGAGTGGCTTAGGTTTTTGATAAAAATGGGCCAAATTTTGCTTATCACGCAAAATTTGAATCGCCAATTGCCGAATTGCTCTTTGTTGGCGCAATCGGGTAAGATCCTGTTCAAATTTATTTTTTTGGTTTTTGCGTAAACTAGTCAAAATCGTTCCAGTGAAGAAGCAAAGAAAAGTACAAATTCCTAAAAGACTGATAAGAAGAACCGTAGGAATTCTGTTCATCAAGCCGGTTTCCCAATACTGAAAAGAAAGAAAAATTCCTAAGCCAATCGTAATGAGAGCCAATACAAGGGAAAGACTTGTGAAAAAGGCAAACGGTTTGGTATCGCGCAATAAGGTTCCAATGGTTTTGAGGACTTTAGCTCCATCGCTGACCGTATTGAGCTTAGAAACACTTCCTTGTGGGCGATCGCGGTAGTCAATTGAAACTTCCGCTAGATTCATATTGTTGTTCAAAGCAAAAATAGTCATTTCGGTCTCAATTTCAAATCCTTGAGACTGCACAGAAAAGGATTTAACGAAATCCCAAGAAAAGGCTCTAAGTCCTGTCATGATGTCGGTGACATTGGCATCGTAAAAGGTATTGATTAAAAATCGGACCAAGCGATTTCCTACATTGTGAAAAGGACGCTTATTTTCTGTAAAGTAGGTGGAAGACAATCGATCACCAATCGCCATGTCAACGCCATCATATAAAACCAAGTTCGCCAATTTTTTAGCATCTCTTGCGGGATAGGTATCATCACCATCGACTAATACATAGCAATCCGCCTCAATATCTCGAAACATCGAGCGGACGACATTGCCTTTTCCCTGTTTGGGTTCATAGCGGACAATGGCTCCTGCCT
Source organism: uncultured Erysipelotrichaceae bacterium (assembly GCA_964389885.1). Taxonomy (GTDB): domain Bacteria; phylum Bacillota_I; class Bacilli_A; order Erysipelotrichales; family Erysipelotrichaceae; genus Allobaculum. The sequence goes on from CAYMGC010000027.1 coordinate 6,534, forward strand.
TACGGGCAATTTCATCCGTATGGTCGGTGGAGTTATTGTCATAAACATAAAGATCCGCTTGCGGAAATGTAGCACGGTAATCCTTAATGACTTTTTCGATCGTCTTGGATTCGTTGTAGCAAGGGATCAAAATTGCGATTTTCTTCATAATAAACCCATTATAAAAGGTTTAGATCAAAATAAGAAATGCCTTTCTCATTCTCAAACTTTCAATTTTGAGCCTAAGAGCCTATAAAAAAAAGCAACTTAAGCGCGTGCTGAGTTGCTTTTGCTTTTTTATGGTTTGTTTTGGGCTAAGACTTCTAAACCTGCTTTATTATCGGCTTCTTCTATGGATACCGAAACATCAAAGATCATATCTTGGGTGTCGCGATCCTCAAATAACGCTTTATAAGGAATGCCTAAAGCAGTCAACAAATCCGCATCGCTTTTTAAACCGACGACATATTGAATGTCAAGTTTTTCAAAGTCCTTAGGGTTGAGGCGCAAATCAATGACATCACCACTTGGACTGGTGACATAGGTTTCTTTTTCCACCAAATTCGTCAAAATGTGGCTATATCGATTAACAGCCTTCAAACTGTCTTCATCGTTTAAGCCTAAAAGTTCCCATTTTTCCAAATCGGGATAAAAGTTTACACCATTTAAAACTTTAGCTCCATTGGCGAGAAGTAAGCCTTGAATTAAATCATCGCGCAAAGTCAGCCACCAGGCCTCTGGATTTTCATTTACCTGTTCTTGAACCACTCGAGCCAGTGGATAATCCGTAATCGCTGCGGTTCCTTGCATCAATGGATTGACTAAAAGTCCCGCAATTCCTGTCCAACAAGCCAAACCACAATAAAATAGCTCTCGCCATTTGGTAAACGTTAGCCACAATCCAAAAGCGACGAGAATGGGAATGAAATAAAAGATAGGGACAACCAAAAATTCCAAGGAAGAAGGCAGCATATCCCGAACCATTTCTACAAAGCCGGGAAATAAGAAATGCTTGGTGATGTCCAAAGACAATGCACAATAAGCCACACATACGATCGCGCCGGCCCAAGCTTTTTTTGCAATGGATTGGGTTGAAACCATTTGAAAGGACCAAATGGTAAAAAAGGTAGCCGTCACCCCAAATACCGTATGAATGCGATTGCACATCGAAAGCAGGGTAATCTTAGCGAGCCATTCGGGGAATTCAAAGAAGAAAAACACCAGTTGAAAGCATAAGGCGAGGAATAACACATCTCCTACATAACGTTGTGGAACTTTGTTTTGACGTAAGGTCCACCACAAATAGGGATAAAACATCATAAACGCAATTCCAAAATGCGTGTAGGACGAAATTTCACTGTTGTTTAAAATGACAGGGTCTTCAAAGGGCTGAAAAATTCCCGTGGTGTTAAAAAAGAGTTTCCAAACACCGGTTTTATCTTCTCCCCCAAGACTTACGCGCGAGCCAGGGTATTCCGTTTCCAAAAGAAGCTTTAACGCTTCTTTCATACTCCAAAGCGCTGGGCCCAAAACAATAAGAAGGCCTAGGAGGACACAAACAACATTCCATAGATTCTTTTTTTCCCAGACTAACTCTTGGCGATCGCGATACAAACAAGCCAACATTAAAAACAACATCAAAACTCCTAAAGGCACTTGCAGCGAGGGAAATAACGCTAAGGTATAACCGGTTAAAGCACTAATGGCTAGAAGGGTAAATCCCCATTTTTTCCAACCCTGTTCTTTAAAAAAGAAATAGCCAACGACAAACAAAGCACAAGCCCAAAAAATCGCATCATAAAAATGAGGCGAAAACCACCATACATTGGCTGGAGCAAAGGTAAAAAGAAACGCTCCGAAGATAGCCATGTGACGACTTTTGGTCAAAATGTAGAAGAGTTCTAAACTGACCATAAACATCAAGATGGTTTTGGACAAAAAATACCAAGAAAGACCATAGGCATTTCCAAAAAGGAGGTAGCCCCATACAAAGGGTTTGCCAATGAGCGTAAGACTCCAAACGGGAGAATTGTAGCCAACAATCATATCTTGGCCACTGATTGACATTTGATGGGAGATTTGTTGGTAGTTGTTATAGTATTGCGAAAAATAATAGGGCAGTTGCACATTGTATTCATCCGCCCGAAACGTTCGCGGAACCCCAAATAAGATGGAATCCGCTACACTCGAAGGGGCCGTAAAACGAGCCATATAGGAGGCGACATTGGAAAAATGCAGCTGAAAGAGAACACCAAGAACAAAGACAATAAAAGCAATGATCCAACGCCATTTGTATAAAAAATAAAAGGCTTGATTGAGTGGTTTGGAAAACCACAGGCGTAACAAATTGATGAATGCTACGCCAAAACCAAGCCCAGCCAAAGAACTGTTTGGAAAGTGACTTAAAATTCCAACGGTTATGCCCACAATCATGAGTGTTTCCAAAACAATTTCGAGATATTTTCTAGAAGGTGTTTGGTTTAAAGTGGGTTTTAAGGTTGATTCCATTAAGTATTGGCCTCAGAAGTAGAGGAAGCCGCCGAATTTTCCGTTTGAGAAGCGGTTTTCTCCGCAGAATTTAATTTTTGTGGTTCAGAAGGCCCATTGGATTCTTTTAAGGAACCCCCATTTGGTAAAGCTTTATTTCGAGAATTTGAATGGGAAGTTTTTGGACTTCGCATCGCTTTTCCCTTTTCAGTTTTTGCCTCATTTTCCTTGAACTCTTTGTCTTTAAAATTCCGTGCTTTTGAAGCTTTTGAAAAGCCTTGATCTCTTGAAGAATACGTCGCTTTTTGTCCTAAAAGATTGGCCACTTCTTGTTCTTCGCGACGAATTTTATGCTCAAGATGACGAATATCTTTTTGTTGGCGAAGCATTGTCAAATCCCGTTCAAATTCACTTTTTTGGTTTTTGCGCAAGCTTGTCAAAATAACTCCAGTAAAAAAACAAAGGAAGGTACAGATACCAAATAGGCTGACCATAATCAACGTAGGAATACGATCCACTCGACCCGTACGCAAGAAATCCAGATAAATAGGAATAAAAAGACAAATGGTAATAATCGCAAACAAAAGCGAAATGCAGGTAAAGAAAGCAAACGGTTTGGTATCGCGCAATAAAGTTCCAATGGTTTTGAGGACTTTAGCTCCATCACTGACCGTATTGAGCTTGGAAACACTTCCTTCTGGACGATCGCGGTAGTCAATTGCCACTTCGGCCAAATTCATATTGTTGTCCAAAGCGAAAATAGTCATTTCAGTCTCAATTTCAAATCCTTTGGAACGCACAGGAAAGGATTTAACGAAATCCCACGAAAAAGCGCGTAAGCCCGTCATGATGTCGGTGACATTGGCATCGTAGAAGGTGTTGATTAAAAAACGCACCAAGCGGTTTCCCACATTGTGGAAAGGACGTTTATTTTCCGTGAAGTAGGTGGAAGATAATCGATCACCAATGGCCATATCGACTCCATCGTACAAAACCAAATCAGCCAATTTTTTGGCATCATTTGCAGGATAGGTATCATCCCCATCGACAAGGACATAACAATCCGCTTCAATATCGCGAAACATTGAACGAACGACATTGCCTTTTCCTTGTTTGGGTTCATAGCGAACAATCGCGCCCGCCTTGCGGGCAATTTCATCGGTGTTATCCGAGGAATTGTTGTCGTATACGTAAATATCCGCATGGGGAAATGCGGCCCGATAATCCTTGATGACTTTTTCAATCGTCTTGGATTCGTTATAACAGGGAATCAAAATCGCAATTTTTTTCATAATACTCCCATTATAAAAGGTTTAGGTCAAATAAGAAATGGCCTTTGAAAATCGCTGAAATTAAAAATTACATAAGTAAACCATTTCTTGGAAAAGAAAAAGCAGTTCTTTTGGGAATAAGAAAGTCTTGGTCTTTTCTAGGTTTTTTTCTGTTAAGGTGAAGTGGCAAGAAAGGGGGAATTGTTTTGAATAGAACAGCTAAAGCAAGGCGCTTTGGCTATTCGACGACCACTTGGACTTGGATTACTGGATTTTTAGTTCTGGTCTTTGCCTTAGATGTGATCTGGATGATTACTGTCCCAATGGATAAGGCTCCTGATGAGTATCAACGAATTATTTTATCAAACTACGTTTATCTGAACGGGCGCCTTCCTAATGCTTGGGAACCTGCGGTTCGCATTGAGGGATGGGGCTTTTCCTATGCGCTTCGTCCGATGTTGGTCAATATGATTGGTGCTTTCAATATGCGCCTAGTGTCTCTTTTTACCACCAATCCTTGGGCTTTGGTTCTTTCAGTACGTATCATTTCTGTGATAAGTGGAGTGACCATTGTTTACTTTTGTTTTCGTATTTGTGAATGGTTGGAATGGAAGCCGTGTTGGGCCTTTTTCCTAGGCTTTGTTTGTGCCTTTACTCCCCAAATTACGTTTTTAGCGAGTTATCACAACAATGATATTTTCAGTCTCGCTTGTGTCACTGCTGTTTTGTACAGTTGGGTGCGAGGTATGAAAGAAAATTGGACATGGCCCGATTGTTATCGTTTAGCCATTGCCCTCGGCTTAACGATTTTGTCTTATTACAATGCCTATCCATATGTCCTTTTTTCCATTCCCCTCTTTTTTTTCACGGCCTTTCATCGCGGAATGAGTTCCGCCCAACGAAAACTCGTTTGGCAAAAAACCTTCACCATTATTGGGATCACTTTTCTCATTGCCGGATGGTGGTTTATCCGAAATATGTACTTATACAATGGAGATGTGTTTGGAATCGACACCCGCATCGTAATGGGAGAATTGTATGGGGCTCCCGATTTAAAACCCTCAGCTGTTTTTAAACCGATTAAGGAGGGAATTTCCTATTTTGATTTATGGAATTACACCAATGGACAGGGCTTTTCTTGGAGCCGTAAAACCTTCTTATCGACCATTGCTTTACTTGGCGTGATGGACTTTATTTTCCCCGCCGAAATCTATAATTTTGCGGCTCAGCTTTTAACCATCGGCTTAGTGTTGTTTGTAGGACAATATGCCATTTGGCTGGGAGTAAAGATTTTCAATAGCGTAAAACGAAAATGGGTTTCGCCTGATATTTCTTACAGCCTTTTGTTTTACTTTTTTGCGGCTCTATCGGCCATTATGGTCATTGCCTTGAGCTTGTATTATTCTTGGACTGATGATTTCCAGCCTCAAGGACGCTATATTATGCCTTCGTTTACCACTTTTGCTTTAATGATGGTGGCCGGTTATCGGGGAATCGGCCGCGCTTTAGTGCTTGGCTTTGGAAGCGAGCGATTGGGTACCATTTTTTCTTGGACTTTTTGCAGCGTCTCGTGTGTCATTTTGGTCTCCATGCAATTGTATGCTTATAGTCGGGTGAGTCCAACGTATCTTAATGATTATCCTCGACTCTCTAAAAATTATCTAAATTACTTAGAAACTTATAATGAAGGGACTGTTAAGCCAAGCCATAGAGAAATTGAAGAGCTGCAAAGGGGAAGTTATGAGGAGATGGAAGAAATGGATGCTTATGAGCAAGAAGAAATTTAAATTCCTAAAAGGCTTTCCGATTTTTCCAAAGAGGAAGTAGTTTTTGTACGGCTTAAACTTTTTATGATCAGTCAAGGGACTATGACTTTGTTGTCATAGTCTCTTTTCATTGTAGAGAATCAAATTTGGCTTAAGTGATTTTTCTAAAAATTTTCGATTTTTAAATACGAGAGGTGAGATGGTGGTTCTTAAAATGGAAAACTTGGCTCAATTCGAACGGATTAAAAATTTTTTTCTTCCTCTTTTTCTTGGCCAAATAGAAAAGAAATTGCCATACTCTTCCAAAAAAGCCTTCTTTTTTCTTCTTTTTAAGTGATATTAGCATAATTCATGTGTCTTTTCTTCCTTAGAACTCACCGTTATACTAAGTCATGCCTCGTCTTCGATGCCATTTCCTTAAAAATTCGAAGACCATCCCTCCGTTTTTGAATGAGCAAAAGAACTTCGTTCTTGTTTTCATTCAGGCATGATCAAGATGCGGCTTAGCTTATTGTTCAAACCTATTTCCTTCGGGCCTCTGCCTTTTTCTCCTTCTTAAGAAAGAGACGTGTGGATCTAGGGTTTAAAAGAATTTATTTCAGCTTCCTAGAAGCTGTATCATAGATATTTTGTGTTTTTATTTCATTCCAAAGTAGAAGGAGGAAAGCTGAATGAAAGTCATTAAGCGAAGTGGCGAAGAAGTATTTTTCGAAGTGTCTAAAATCGAAAGTGCAATTCGTAAAGCCAACGCGGCCACAATGCATTACCAAATGAACGGCTCAGAGTTGTCTGAAGTGATCAATGAAGTCGTTGAACAATGTGAAAAAGTGAAGCGTTCTCCAAGCGTAGAAGAAATCCAAAATATGGTTGAAGCAGCTTTAATGCACCATGGATTTTACGCGGTGGCTAAAAATTATATTACGTATCGCTACGAGCGGGCTTTGGTTCGAAAAAACAATTCAACCGATCAACAAATCATGGCGCTTTTAGAGCGCAACAACGAAGAAGTCAAACAAGAAAATTCCAACAAAAATCCTTTGGTGAACTCTGTCCAACGCGACTATATGGCTGGTGAAGTCTCCAAGGATATCACGCGTCGTTTTTTATTACCCCATGACATCATGGAAGCTCATGACAATGGTTTAATTCACTTTCACGATTCGGATTACTTTGCCCAACATATGCACAATTGTTGCTTAGTGAATTTAGAAGATATGTTGCAAAACGGGACCGTAATTTCGGAAACCATGATTGAAAAACCCCATAGTTTTTCAACCGCCTGCAATATCGCTACGCAAATCATTGCGCAGGTGGCTAGTTCTCAATACGGTGGTCAATCCATTACGCTTTCTCATTTGGCTCCTTTTGTCGACATCTCCCGTCAAAAAGCACGAGTAGAAGTGCGAGAAGAATTAGAAACGATGAATTTGCCTACCGATGATCATACCGTCAATGAAATTGCGGAAATGCGGGTACAAAAAGAAATCGAAAAGGGCGTTCAGACCATTCAATATCAAGTCATTACCTTGATGACAACCAATGGACAAGCGCCATTCATTACCGTCTTTATGGATCTCAATGAAGTGGAAGATCCACAAACCAAAGCAGACTTAGCCTCCATTATTGAAGCGGTTTTAAAACAACGCATTTTAGGCGTGAAAAATGAAAGCGGGCACTACATTACTCCTGCTTTCCCTAAACTTATATACGTGCTTTCCGAAAATAATATTCATCCCGATAGCGAATATTATTACCTCACCAAATTGGCTGCCAAGTGTACGGCCAAACGTATGGTACCAGACTACATCTCCGAAAAGATGATGTTGAAGCTTAAAGTGGATGCTAATGGGGAAGGCCATTGTTATCCTGCCATGGGATGCCGTTCTTTTTTAACACCTTACATTAATGAAGAAGGCAAACCCCAATACTATGGACGCTTTAACCAAGGCGTAGTCACCATCAACTTAGTGGATGTGGCTTGCTCGTCTCGCGGCAATGAAAGAGAATTTTGGCGTATTTTTGACCAACGTTTAGAACTATGTCATCGCGCTTTAATGATTCGTCATGAGCGGCTTTTGAATACGCCTAGTGATGTAGCGCCTATTTTGTGGCAAAATGGTGCTCTAGCGCGCTTAAAGAAAGGGGAAACCATCGATAAGTTGTTGTTTGGGGGGTATTCCACCATTTCCCTTGGTTATGCTGGGCTTTGTGAAGCGGTTTATTATATGCGTGGTGTATCCCATACCGATCCCGATGGTTTTAAATTTGCTAAACGCATTATGGATTACCTCAATGCAGCTTGCGCGCGTTGGAAAGCGATGCACAACATCGATTTCTCTTTGTATGGCACGCCAATGGAATCCACTACCTATAAATTTGCTCGGACGTTACAAGATCGTTTTGGTTTAATTCCTCATGTAACGGACAAAAATTACATCACCAATTCCTATCACGTTCATGTTACGGAACCTATCGATGCCTTTAAGAAATTATCCTTTGAATCCAAATTCCAACAACTCTCTCCAGGAGGGGCCATTTCGTATGTAGAAGTGCCCAATATGACCAACAATTTACCCGCCGTGATGGCTTTAATTACCCATATTTATGACAATATTATGTATGCTGAACTCAATACGAAATCAGACTATTGTCAAGAATGTGGATACGAAGGGGAAATTGAGATCAAAGAAGATGAAAGCCATAAACTGTTTTGGCAATGTCCACATTGTGGCAATACGGACCAAAGCAAAATGAACGTCGCCCGACGCACCTGTGGATATATTGGTACTCAGTTTTGGAATCAAGGTCGTACGCAAGAAATCCAAGAACGTGTGACTCATTTGTAAAAGTGTAAAAGTACAACTCCTAATAAAATAAGACAACTCCAAATAAAATAAACGCATCAAAATGGGACCATCTAAGAAAAAGATAAATTGGTTCTAAATTCTTTAACTTACTTTTGAGTCATTTCATGATTAAATATCATAAAAGAAAATCCTTCCTCTTTATCAAGGGAGGATTTTTATTTTCATGTTTTAGATAAGTATTTAAATCATAGGAGTGTTAAAAGATGTCCAATCCATTTAAAGTCATTGAAGAGTCTACTTGGCCCCGCGCCATGCATTGCCAAATTTTTCGTAACTGCGTTGAACCATCTTTTTGTATTACCTTTGAAGTAGATATAACCGAGTTTAAAAGGTTTGTAAAAGACCATCATCTTTCCTTTACTTTATCCATGGTTCACACTTTGAGTACAATTGGAAATAAAATTGAAGCCTTTCGTTATCGTTTTCAAGATGGAAAAGTTGTTTTATTTGAAAAAATTGATACGGCCTTTACCTATCTTAATGGTGAAACGAATCTTTTTAAGGTTGTAAATGTCCCTTTTCAAGAAAGCTTGGCCGAGTATGTCGCTTTAGCTAAAAAAATCGCTGATGAACAATCCGTCTATTTTACCGGTCCCTTAAAAAATGATGTATTTCAATGTTCACCAATACCTTGGATAACCTATACTCATGTTTCCCATACAAACTCAGGAAAAAGGGACAATGCCACTCCCCTTTTCGATTGGGGGAAATTTTATGAAAAAGATGGAAGGATTATTCTTCCCGTTTCTGTCCAAGCCCATCATTCCTTTGTGGATGGAATCCATATCGGTGAATTTGTCAATAAACTCCAATCTTATTTGGATTCATTTAAAGACTTCAATAAAAGTTCTAGAATCAAAGATATCTAATTTTTAATACTATTTAGATTAAATAAAAGAAATATAAGGATTTCTTTTATTTAAAGGTTCTTAAAAGAACCTTTTTTTATTCCCTTTTCCCTTATTTTTTAGGGCATTTTTCAATTCGT
>CAYMGC010000028.1:0-1752 GCA_964389885.1 uncultured Erysipelotrichaceae bacterium
TTTCTCACTTAGCCATTGAAGTCCCTGGAGTGGAAACGTCCAACGAATGGTGCGAATCGGCTAAAAACGCTTAAATTTTTCTTCTTAAAGAAAAAAGGACGGCATCGACTATAATCGGTTCTTACACAAATTGCGTAAGCACCCTATAATCGAGTCCGTCCTTTTTTTAGTTAGTCTTGCGAAATTTTGGCTAAAATACAATCCACGGCTTCATGAATTCCATCCACTTGATAAGTGGCAGCTTCACGTACTTCTTGAGGGGAATTCGGAAAAGTAAAGGAAACATCGGCTTCTTGAAGCATCGTTAAATCATTAAACGAATCCCCAATGGCTACGCTCATAGCCTTTTGATCCTGTTGCATTTCATGAGCCAGGCGATTTAAAGCGGACCCTTTAGAAACTCCTTTTGGATTAAAATCGGCAAATTGAGAATTGGCCACTAAAACAAAATCTTCGCGATCCGCAAATTGGTTATAAAATTGAATGCCTTGAGGAGTTTGGTTGTCAAAAGACATCGCCGAAATATGAGCTGGATCAAAATCGTCTAAGCTATGGACTCTACGACCGTCGATACCATAGGTGTTATGACTAAACAACATCGCATCTTGGCCATGTAAAATTAAATCCACATTGGCTTCTTTGGCTTTATTCCAAACCTCTTTAACCAAATCTTCTGGTAAAAAGGTTTCCCATAATACATTGTTGTCCTTATCGCAAATACAAGCCCCATTTGAATAAATCTTAAAATCAAAATCCACTTTATTTTGAATTTGGGCCTGAGTTTGAGGCCACATGACTCTTCCTCGGCCACTCACTAAGCCAAATTGATAGCCAGCTTCTTTAAAGCGGTGGATAGCATCAATATCGATTTGGCGCACTCCACGTCCATCATGAAAAAAAAGAGTGTCGTCGAAATCTGTTCCAAAAATAATCACGGTTATCCCTTCTGCAGATTTATTCTGCTTTATGTTCCGTTCTTTTATTTTCCACTGCTTCCAAGGCATCCTTCACTGCGGGCTGAGGAAATGGCTTTTAATTCATCCCAAGATAGTTCTTCACATTCTACTTCCGGTTTTTGAAGAAGCACAGCTTGAGCACAAGCTTTTTCATAAGGATAGGCAATAAAACGACTCTTTTGCTCTTCATTCAAGGCTAAAAGCGCATCCTTTTTGATAATGCGTAAAGGCTTATCGTTAACATTTGTGATCGGGACAAAATATTCCCCACGATATCCTGAATCCATTACTCCAGCGCGGGTAGACATCCCTTTTATTCCAGTGCTTCCTCGTTCTTTAATAAAGATCACATAGTTTGAATCAAAAGCGGAAGCAATCCCTAACGGAACAAGAACGGTATGAAGAGGTAAAATCTCCAAATAATCCTCTTCAAAACAAGGATACAAATCGTATCCAGCATCTTCTTCTCTTTTGCTTGGTAAAACCGCATTCGAATTCGTTTTGGCCCAATAAAGTTTCATCATCATAGCGGATTGGATACTTATAACTTTGGTTATAGAAGGAAAATCCGCTCCTTCCTTTCCGTTCTATCCATTAACCTAGTGGTCATTTCCTTCATTCTATATTTAACTTTCTTCCCTCGTTTTCAAAGAAAAAGAAACTGTCCATTAGGATTACCATATCGGATTTCTTTTTCTTTAAGCCATTTTCTATTAAAAGAAACTTGTATAAAGTAAAAACAAATGCAAATAAAAATAGCTCTAAGCTTTTATTTAAATAGAGTTTTCTGCTTCTT
>CAYMGC010000028.1:1852-15285 GCA_964389885.1 uncultured Erysipelotrichaceae bacterium
AAATGCAAATAAAAATAGCTCTAAGCTTTTATTTAAATAGAGTTTTCTGCTTCTTTTAGACCTAGTTTTTGAAAAGATCTTACTTTTTTCTACTTAAAGGTTAAAGAAGATACCTCTAAAATAGTGAAAAGCGGAAATCAAAAGACTTCCGCTTTTAAACATCTCAAACAAGACCAAGCGCTTTTTTATATTCAGGCACTAACTTTTCTAGAGAATCAAACCACAAATCATAAGTAGAAGGGGATGGAACTGAGCTGGCGATTAGAGCCGCTTTCGGATCAGCTTCTTGCAAAAGGCGCATCGATTCATGGCTCGTACAAAGGATACGCTTGATATTTGGATAGTGGGCCAAGAAAGGTTGAATATCATTAAGAACAATGTCTTCAATAGTATCATTCCGGCTTTTATACCGAAAACAAGACTTGATAATGGACCATATGCCAATGTGGTTTTGGCTCAATAACTTAAGCTTGTCTTCTTTGCTAAAAACAGGCATCCGATAAATCAAAGACATCAACGGCCAAAAACAGCTATCTGTATCTACAAAATAAAACTTCTCATGTAAAGATTCCATTCCTGGCATCGATACCAAAATTAAGGTAGTCGTATCTTGGGAAATAATGGGTTCAAGAGCAGTGCACGGTTGCAAATCTTGAAATAGAAACATCCGTTCCCTGCCTTTCTAAAAAAAGAGCAGGACATTAATGGCCCTGCCCTTTTAGAGGTTTGGATTCTACTTCAAGCCGTCAACGATCTTATAGAGGCAAGAAAGTTTTTTGGCTTCCACGGATGCTTTAGCGTATTCGCCTTCTGCAACGTGTTTATCTTCCCAGTGTTTGATTTCACCAATCATCTCATCAAGACGATCTTTAGCAGTCTGAGCATATTTACCCGTTTCATCAAAATGAGCTACTAAGTCAGCTGCAACTTCTTTACCATAAGCGCAATCGCCAACGATGGCAGCTAATTTTGCTTCAAATTCAGCTTTAGTCATAGTTTTTCTCCTTATCCGACGAAAAGTCGGTCCTATTTTACAAGTGAAAGCTTGTAAAATTACGAGTAGGTCTTTTAAAGACAACAAGCTTGTCCGAATGGAAAGGGGTTTCAAGCTTGCTTATACACAAATATAACCGTAAAGAAAACAGGATTCAAGGAATATAAATTGAAAAATTTATTCTCAACGAAAATTATTTTAAATTTTCAATTGCGGCTAAAGCCTTCTCCAAAATAGCCACTTTTTCGTCTTCTACTTTGGCTTTTTCGAGTTCTCCCGCATGTTCATGAATTTTGGCATAAGCCTTTAAAAGGCCTAATTTTTCATCAATACGATCTTTCATATCTTGACCATATTTTTTATCCTCATCCCCATAAGTGGCTTGCGCTTCGGCGATTAAGGAATCTCCATAGGTGCTTCCGCCTACAGCGGTTTGTAAAGCATTAATAAGTTCAGCTTTGGTCATGGGTAGACATCTCCTTTGCGTTTTGACTTTTAAACTGAGAAAACAAAGTAATTGTTAATGAGTGGAGTCGAGGGCTTGACCATACAAATCATATTGCGAAGCCTCATTGATGAGTACAGGAATAAAGGTTCCAAGCTCTAACGAATTTTCCGAAGTAAAAATCACTTGGCCATCGACTTCATCAGGGGCATCGGCCGCTGAGCGTCCATGATAAAGATGAGCAATGGGATCGAAATCTTCCACTAAAACGTCAAGGACTTGTCCTATTTTGCGTTTATTGGACTGAAAACTAATCTCTTTTTGAGTTTCCATTAAGCGGGTCAAACGATTTGTAGCGATCTCTGGATCGACAGTCAATTCCTCAGGTAAAAAGCTAGCTGGAGTATCTTCCTCTTTGGAATACACAAATCCTCCAAGACGATCCCATTGAATGTCTTGAATGAATTCCATGAGTTCTTCAAAGTCTTCTTCCGTTTCAGAAGGAAAACCGGTAATCACTGTGGTACGCAATACCGCATTGGGAAACATAGTGCGAATCTTTTGGGTTAAAGCCTGAACATCTTCTTTGGTGCCTCGACGATTCATCATCTTCAATAGACGATTGGACGCGTGTTGCATGGGAATATCGAAATAAGGAACGACTTTAGAACTTTCTTTCATCGCTTGCAATAAGTCCTCATCGATCTCATCGGGATACATATACAAAATACGAATCCACCGAAGGCCCTCGATTTTATCGAGTTCTTTTAATAAAGTCCCAAGCATCAACTGACCATAATTATCCAATCCATATTTAGTGGTATCTTGGGCAATTAAGGTTAATTCTTGAACTCCCATACTCGCTAAAAGTTGAGCTTCTTCCAAAATTTCAGGTATTAGTTTACTTTTTTGTTCCTTTCGAATCAACGGAATTGCACAAAACGCACAATGGTTAGAGCAACCATCACTGATCTTTAAGTAAGCACTCCAAGGGTTTCCTGAAATGGTACGTAGCCCATTGTAATAAGGCACTTCTCCATCTTGTTCAAGTAGATCTTTTAAAATACTCGGTAACTTGTCGTAATCATGAATGGGAACAATAGCGCTAATTTCTGGAATTTCTTCTCGTAACGCCTCTTCATAGCGCTCCGCTAAACATCCCACTACAATAATTTTATTGGCATAGCGACTCATTTCAAAAATGGTGTTGATGCTTTCTTCTTTAGCGGGATTGATAAAGCCACAGGTATTAATGACAATCGCATCGGCTTGACGAGGGTTTGAGACCAAAACATGGCCTGCTCCTTTTAACATTCCCATCATTTGTTCAGAATCCACTAGGTTTTTTGAACAACCAAGGGATACAAATCCTACTTTCATACATAAATTCCTTTCTCGTCTTTTTCCTTAAAATAGAAAAACTTTTATCGTTTCCCTTGTAATTTTAAGGAAAGAAGGCTTCAGTCTTTTGGAATTGGAAGATGATCTTGACTTTCATTTGAAGAGACTTCTGAAGACTCATTCCACTTTTTGCGATAAAACATTCGATTATCAAGAGCAAAATTGCGGGGACCAAAGCAACCAGGTTCAATGGTGTCTAACATTTGATGAATCATAAACAATCTGGAATCCAAATTATCTAAAAGAGTCAATACTTCTGCTTCTGGAATCATTGGTAAGACGGGAGAACCAAACTCATATTTACCATGATGACTGAGAATCATGTGCTTCAATAACATGACTTCCTCACTTTTTTCCACATCCAAAGCCACCGCAATGCGATCAATAAGAGTCGCTCCCATCGAAATATGGCCAAGTAAATTTCCTTCTGGAGTATATTCAGGCAAAATAGCTCCCGAATACTCCTCTGTTTTGGCAATATCATGCAAAATTGTTCCAGCAATCATCAAATCCAAATCGAGCCATGGATAATGCTTCACCACATCTTGGGCCAATTTAGCCATGGATAAAGAATGCCAAGCTAGCCCTCCTGGAAAATTATGATGATTGCGAACCGCAGCGGGATAAGTAAAATAATCCTTCTTTTTTAATTCCAGAAGTTCTTTGGTTACGTCTTTGAGAATCGGATTTTCCATTTCTTCCACTAACGCATTGATTTGGTCTTCCATTTCTTGACGGGTTAAAGGGGCTGAGCGAACGTATTGGGTTGGATCGCCCCCTTCAATTTCTTGAATAGAGCGGACACGCAATTGCCAAGCATTACGATAACGAATTAAATCGCCCACGACTTCCACAATCATGCCAGGCTTATATTGTTTGACTTGTTCTTCGGTTAAATTCCAATACTTGGCATCCAAAACCCCGCTTGAATCTTCTAAAGTAAGCGATAAATAGGGCGCATTTTTAAGAGTGCGCCCGATATCTGCTTTGGTAATCAAACAAGTCAAGATGGTCTTACCTTCTTGATTTAAATCTTGAATCATTTCATTTCGGGTAGGAGTCCTATGCTTCAACATAGAAGGAAATCCCGAACGCTCCTTTCCTATGTTGACTCCACTTTTCTTCCTTTTTTTTGATTTATCCTTCTTATCTTACAAGGAAAAGAAAAAGCCATTTTATTCTTGTAGAGCTTCTTCTGGCTCTAAAAAGGTGATTTCTTCCTCTTTATGCACTTCTAGAGCTTCTTGAGCAAATGTTTCGTCGATTTCCTGATTGGAAAATCCTTGTCGTAGACAATAGGCCCGCATTTTGCGCAAACGCTCTTGCTCAGGTTTTCCAGCATACAATCGCCGCGCTTTTTCATAGGCATCATGCAAAGCTGTAACATCATGATCTTCTCCAAAGCGCAATTCTTCGGCTGCTTCTTTAGCCGCCTCCAGTGAATAGCCATAGCCCATAAGTTTATTGACGATATCTTGCCGTTTATAGCGAGCCGATTTGGTTTTTAAGGATTTGGCCAAACGCTTCGCCAGGACCTTAGCATTGGTCCGCTCTTGATCTTGAGAGAGTTCTTGGCAGGCTTCTTGAATGAGTTCTTGGCCAATCCCTGCTTTATAGAGCTTTTGTTCAATTTGACGCTTACTTGAGCCAATCGAATGATAATAATCTGCTTTTTCCAAGGCGTATTGCCGATCGTTAATCCGCCCAAGACTCGCCAGTTCATCGGCACATTGGGTGGCGACGGGCAAAGGGGCTTCGAGTTTATGAACACAATAATCAATAACTTGTTTATGGGTCATATCCCGAGAGGCTAAACGTTGCTCCGTTTTGTACATACACCAATAAAAATCTTGTAAGTCAAGATGAGAGCGGACCAAATAAGCATCTAATTTCGTTTGCAAAGAGATTTTGAGTTCCCAAAAATCTTCTAATGGCATCAATATTTTCGTATCTTCCTTGGAAGAATCGACCGATAAAGTTAAAAAGACGAAGTTACCGGAATATTGAATTTTTTCCACGACATAGGTATGTGAATAATCTTCAATGGCATGGGCATATACGCGCTCCATAGAATAGGCAAAACTCTCCGCTGTAAAAGGCCGAATTTTACTGACACAGGCTAAGCCTGCTTTTTGTTTATCTTCTTGGCTTAAATTTTGGAATTGTGCAATTTTTTCATTGAGTTCTTCAAGAGAATCAAAGTAAAACCCTGTAATTCCTTCCTCGATTAAATTATCTAAAACTTCATCTCGCCGACCAAAGACCATTCGCTCAGCCGCCATAGCTTCTAAATAGGTCATTCCTTGGGTTTCAGAAAGCGAGGCGGAGACAAAAGCATCAAAGGCTTTATAGTAATTGGCAATTTCCTCTGGTTTGGCTAAGCCTAAAAAGTGGACGCGATCTTGAACATTGAGCGTTTTGGTCAAATCTTGATAAAACGCTTCATCGGGACCACTTCCCACAATCGCTAAATGAAGATGGGGATCTTCATTGGCGGCAATAGCCGCAATGGGAATTTCTAAGGATTTTTCTTTGGCCAAGCGCCCAATAAAGACCAAAATGGTTGCTTGGGGATCCTCACTTACCCGAGCCCGAATGGCTTGAACTTGGGGATCTTCTTCTTTTGGTTTAGAAAACTTGTCCAAATCAAGTCCCGTAGGCACAACATAAATGGGAGCTAGAACCCCATATTCAATCAAAGCTTCTCTTGTTTTAAGGGAAGGGGCGACCACAGCTTGGACATTGTTGCATACCGCTCGACTGGCGGCTTTAATGGCATCCTTCGAAAATCGATCGAAACTATCAAAACCGTGCGGATTAATATAATGGGTATAATCCGTGTACATTGTATGATAGGTATCCACGAGCGGAATATTTAAGGATTTAGCGATATATTGTCCATAAATTCCGACGCCAAAGTTCGTTTGAAGATGAATGACATCCAAATTCATCTCTTCAATGTAAGAAGAGGCTCCCATATTAAATGGAGAACTTAATTTATAGCCATATAGGCCTTTAAGCGGTAGTCCAGGTAAGCGTAAAATTCCATCTTTAAATTCCATCCGTGCTCCGGCATGATTGGTAATTACAAATACGGTATGACCTGCCTTTTCAAGGGCATGTTTTAATGTCACGGTAGAACTGACTACGCCATTGATATCGGGTAAATACGTGTCGGTCACAAGCGCAATGCGCATCGTAATTCCCTCCTTTCTCTTGTTGTTTTTAAGGTCTTAAAGACTTTGATCCACCAAAAAGCCTATAGAAATATAGAAACTAAGAGTGCCTCTTTCTTTAGAGTAAAGAAAGAGCGAATCCTTTGCATTTTCCCACACTCCCTAATGCTTTCCAATTCTTTCCCGACAATAAGGTGGAAAATTGACGCTGTGCGAGCGCATTCGAAAGAAGAAATAGGCCTAAAGGAAGTTAATTTTCTTCTTTTCTCTTTTAGGATGAACCAAATAGTAAAAAAATGCGCAAAAAAGTATCGCCTTTTACGGCTTAGCTTTTTGCGCAAGAAGTTAAATTTTAAGCTTGGATGGCCTTTTTCATCGTTTGAACGTAGTTGCCTACAATGGAAGGGGCCTCTTTTCCATGCTGGGCCACTAGTTTTACAATGGCTGATCCTACAATAGCCCCATCGGAAAGAGCCGCCATATCTTGGGCTTGCTTGGGCGTGGAAATACCAAACCCAATCGCACAGGGGATATCGGTATTTTCACGGACTGTTTGAACCAAGGAGGATAAATCGGTTTGAATTTCTTGGCGAGTTCCCGTTACCCCAAGACTCGATACAATATACAAAAATCCGGTGGCTTCCTGAGCGATCTTGGCGATACGCTGATCGGAAGTAGGGGCAATAAGAGAAATCAAATCCACATCGTATTTTTGACAAAGGGGCAAAAACTCCTCTTTTTCTTCAAAGGGCAAATCAGGCAAAATGAGTCCATCGATGCCAAGCTTTTGACAAGTGGAAATAAATTTTTCCGCTCCATACGAGAACACAACGTTGGCATAGGTCATAAAAACCATGGGGACAGAAATCTCTTGGCGCAGTTCTTGAACCATATCAAAAATTTTATCCGTCCGCACCCCGCCTTGCAAAGCGCGCAAACTAGCCGCTTGAATAACAGGTCCCTCAGCTGTGGGATCGGAAAAGGGAATTCCAAGCTCAATTAAGTCTGCTCCATTTTTTACCGCTTCTTTTACAATGGCTTTGGTCGTTTCGAGATCAGGATCCCCACACGTAACAAAGGGAATAAAGGCTTTGCCATGATCAAAGGCTTTAGCAATTTTACTCATGCAAATCTTCTCCTTTATAGCGAGCAATCGCTGCACAATCTTTATCGCCGCGTCCAGAAACCGTGATGACTAAAATTTGCTCAGGATCCATAGTCGGAGCCAGTTTCATCGCATAGGCAATGGCATGGGCGGATTCAATGGCGGGAATAATGCCTTCCGTTTTGGCTAAATATTCAAAGGCCTCCACCGCTTGCTCATCGGTAATCGCCGTGTATTGGGCGCGTCCAATATCATAAAGATAGGCATGTTCGGGACCCACTCCTGGATAATCTAAGCCCGCTGAAATGGAATATACGGGAGCAATTTGGCCATCTTCATCTTGACAAAAATAGGACTTCATTCCATGAAAGATCCCAAGCTTTCCCGTTGAAATGGTAGCGGCGGTTTCAAAGGTGTCAATGCCTCTTCCCGCTGCTTCACATCCAATCAATTGCACTTGGGGATCATCAATAAAATGATAAAAACTACCAATCGCATTGGATCCTCCACCTACACAGGCTAAAACGGCATCGGGCAAGCGTCCTTCTTTTTCCAATATTTGTTCCTTAATTTCTTTGGAAATCACCGCTTGAAAATCACGGACAATTGTTGGAAAAGGATGTGGTCCCATTACAGAACCAAGGCAATAATGCGTATCTTCAATGCGGGAACTCCATTCCCGCATCGCTTCGGAGACCGCATCTTTCAAAGTAGCCGTACCACTTGTAACCGGAACAACTTCCGCTCCAAGCAATTTCATGCGATACACGTTCAAAGCTTGGCGGATGGTATCTTCTTGACCCATAAAGATTACGCAATCCATCCCTAAAAGAGCGGCGGCTGTCGCGGTGGCTACTCCATGTTGACCCGCTCCTGTTTCGGCAATAAGGCGCGTTTTCCCCATTTTTTTAGCGAGTAAAGCTTGGCCGAGAACATTGTTGATTTTATGGGCTCCAGTATGATTTAAATCTTCTCGTTTAAGATAAATTTTGGCGCCCCCTAAATCCTCAGTCATTTTTTTGGCGTAATACAAGCGAGAAGGGCGCCCTGCGTATTCGTTGAGCAAGGTGGTTAACTCTTCATTAAAAGTGGGATCATTTTTATAAAACGTATACGCTTCTTCTAATTCGTTAATGGCATTCATCAAAGTTTCCGGGATGTATTGCCCGCCATGAATGCCAAAGCGTCCATTAGGATTGGTCATGCCTGATCTCTTCTTTCTCTTTTTCTTGGCTAAATTTCTATCTCTTGTTCTTTTCGAATGGCTTTTACAAAAGCGGCCATTTTATTGGGATCTTTTTGATGATTGGTTTCTAAGTAAGAACTTGCATCCAAACCGTAGGGATGCAAAGTTTGAATGGCCAAAGCCACATTGTGGACTCCAAGTCCCCCAGCTAAAAAATAAGGGCGAGGAAGGGGACGATCTAAGAGTTGCCAATCAAAAACTTTTCCAAATCCCGCCCCGGCATCCAAAACAATCAAATCCGCTTGGCTTTGAAGAGCCTGATCCAAAGCCATTTCGTTTTCCATCTTAAAGGCTTGCCAAATGGGTTTATCCGTTAAACTACGCAAAATTTGAAGATCGCTTTCGCTTTCTTGTCCATGCAATTGCGCTACATCAATGAGGCCTTGATTGAGCAAATCCGCAATTTTCCTTGGATCTTCATTGACAAAGACCCCTACGGCTTGAATGGAGGAATTGAGGTGGGCTTTTAATTTTTTGGCAGTCTCCAAGTCAATGGCTCGCTTACTTTGAGGCGCAAAGACAAAGCCCACAAAATCAGGAGCTAAGCGATTGGCTGCTTCAATATCTTCTAATCGCGATAAGCCACACAGTTTTATTTTGGGAAGGGGCGATTTCAAGGGAAGTAGACTTTTTAATTGAGTCAATTTTTCGGTTTTATTCGGAGCTTTCATCAAGGCTTCGCCAATTAAAACGGCATCGACTCCTAAATCATGCAAGGTCTTAATATCATGCTCGTTTTGAATGCCACTTTCGGAAACAAAAAGTACATTGCGATTGACTTTAGAGCGTAAGCGTTGGCTATTTTGGGTATCGACTTGGAAAGTCTTAAGATTGCGATTGTTGACACCAATTAAGCGGGCTCCAGCTTTTAAAGCCATGTCGATTTCTTCTTCATCGTGAGCTTCCACTAAAGCGGAAAGACCAAGTTGGTCACAAAGAGCTAAATAGTCTTGAAGTTGTTGAGGGGTTAAAATCGCACAAATCAATAACACTGCACTCGCGCCCAAAACTTTGGCTTCATAAATCATGTATTCATCCACGACAAAATCTTTTCGTAGGCAAGGAATGGAGACGGTTTGCGCAATGTCTTGTAAATAGGTATCGCTTCCTAAAAACCATTTGGGTTCCGTTAATACGGAAATGCAATCCGCTCCGGCGTCTTGGTAATCTTTCGCGATTTGAACATAGGGAAAGTCTTGGGCGATTAAACCTTTAGACGGGGAAGCTTTTTTACATTCACAAATAAAGGAAAGACCAGGTTTTCGTAAGGCTTTTTCAAAGCCAAAATCACCCTTGGGTTGGGCCAAAGCTTGCGCTTTGATTTCTTCTAAGGAATGGGTTTCTTGAGCTTGAAGAACACGCTTTTTGGCATGATTGGCTAATTCATCTAAAATGCTCATCTTAAAATTCCTTCGCTAGGATCTGGCGCATTGCTGACCTCAATGAGTTTTTCAAGGGTTTCAAGTGCCTTTTTTGAATCAATCAGCCAAGCGGCTAATTCTACTCCTTCTTGGAAGGTCTCGGCTTTTTGGCCGATATAAAGAGCAGCTCCGGCATTTAACAACACCGCATGTCGCTTCGGGCCTCGTTCTTTTCCCTGCAAAATGTCCAAGGTGATTTGCGCATTTTCTTGGGGCGTTCCGCCTTTTAAATCCTCTTTCGTACATCGAGGAAAGCCAAATTGTTCTGGAGTGATTTCATAGGTTTTAAACCAACCATCTTTAAATTCACAAATGGTGGTCGGGGCACTCATTGAAATTTCATCCAATTTATCTTGGCCATAGACCACCATGCCACGTTTGACTCCAAGATCCATCAAGACTTGCGCGAGGGGGTTAACCAAGTAATCGTCGTAAACGCCAAGCAGTTGCATAGAAGGCTTGCCTGGATTGGTTAAAGGACCAAGGATATTGAAGACCGTGCGAAAGCCGAGTTCTTTTCGAATGGGGCCGACATAGCGCATCGAGGTATGGTATTTTTGCGCAAAGAAGAAGCACATTCCTACCTTTTCAAGAAGTTCTACACATTTTTTGGGACTTTGTTGAATGTTAACTCCCAAGGCTTCTAAGCAATCTGCGGTACCACATAGAGAAGAAGCGGCTCGGTTTCCATGTTTGGCTACTTTCATGCCTCCAGCAGCGGCGACTAAAGCCGAAGTCGTGGAAATATTAAAGCTTTGCGCATTGTCGCCTCCCGTTCCGACAATTTCAAACACATCCTCTCCCGCCTCTACACCAATGGCATGTTCGCGCATCGCTTGGGCACATCCGGCAATTTCATCGGTTGTTTCCGCTCTAGCACTTTTAGTGGATAAGGCGGCTAAAAAGGCGGCATTTTGGGTAGGGGTAGTTTGACCACTCATGATTTCATTCATGACGGCATAGGCTTCGTCATAGGTTAAATCGCCTTTATTGACAATTTTTAAAATGGCTTCTCGAATCATAAAAACCTCCTTATTTTTAGCGTTAAACTGTGGTTTGTAAAAAATTTTTTACCATTTGATATCCATCTGGCGTCATGATGGATTCAGGATGAAATTGGACTCCATAAATGGGATAGTCTTGATGGGCCACCGCCATAATTTCTCCATCTTGCGTTTGCGCTGCTACGTGCAAACAGCTTGGTAGCGTTTTAGGATCGGCGGCTAAAGAATGATAGCGAGCCACTGAAGCGGTTGGCCCTACTTCTTGAAACAAAGGACAGCTAGGATCCAATTGGACTTCCGATTGCTTGCCATGCATGAGTGTTTTGGCATAGGTAACGGTTGCGCCAAAAGCCGCACAAATCGCTTGATGACCTAAACAAACGCCTAGAATCGGAATTTCATTTCCTAGGGTTTGAATGAGTTCGATTAAAATTCCCGCCTCTTCGGGCCGACCAGGACCAGGGGATAAAATAATATGACTGGGGGCTAAAGTACGAATCGCCTCTACACTCATTTCGTCGTTTCGAATGACTTGAATATCGGGATTAATTTGCCCTATGAGTTGATAGAGGTTATAGGAAAAACTGTCATAATTGTCTACCAGTAAGATCACAATGCATCCTCCATAGCCATCTCTAAAGCCGTAAGAGAGGCCTTGGCTTTATTGAGGCATTCTTGAAATTCCTTTTCTGCGATGGAATCCGCTACAATGCCCGCGCCACTGCGAACAAATACTTTGCCATTTTTTTTATACGCGATTCGAATGGCAATGCAGACATCCATATTTCCTGAAAAATCGATGTAACCAATGGCACCGCCATAAATTCCTCGCTTGTTGTTTTCTAGTTCACCAATCAATTGGCAGGCCCGAATTTTTGGAGCCCCGGATAAGGTGCCAGCTGGAAGGACGGCTTCAATTGCATCCAAGGCATCATAAGGTTCTTTAATTTGCCCTCGTACGGTGGAGCCGATATGCATCACATGAGAGAATCGTTCAATGCTATGAAGTTTTTCCACTTGAACGCTGCCAAATTCACTAATCTTGCCCAAATCGTTGCGACCCAAATCGACTAGCATATTGTGTTCAGCTAATTCCTTTTCGTCTTGTAAAAGTTCAGCTTCTAAAGCTTGATCTTCCTCGATCGTTTTTCCGCGAGGACGGGTTCCAGCCAGGGGAAAAGTATGCAAAATTCCATTTTCAAGTTTGACTAAGGTTTCTGGAGAAGCCCCGGCCACTTCTACATCCGTACCAGACAAATAAAACATATAAGGAGAAGGGTTAATGGTGCGTAAGCGTCGATAGGCATTGAATAAACTGCCTTCAAAGGGAGCACAAAGGCGATTAGACAATACAATTTGAAAAATATCTCCTTCATGAATGTGATGTTTCGCTTTTTCGACCATGGCACAAAATTGTTCTTTATCAAAAAGAGGTTTCACCTCTCCTAAAAGTTTTCCCCCTAAGTTCTGGGCTTTTTGGCCATTTTTTAACAAGTGAGCAAGATTGGTTAAATCCAAAAGCGCTTTATTATAGGAAGTCTCTACGTTTTTTAATGAGATATTGGCAATGAGAATCATTTTTTGTTTTAGATGATCAAAGACGATCACTTTGTCAAACAACATTAAATCCACATCTTTAAAGCCTTCCATATCCTCTACTTGGCACTTCGCACTCGGCTCACTATAGCCAAGATAGTCATAAGCAAAGTAACCCACTAAGCCTCCTGTAAAAGGAGGTAAAGAGGCAAGACGAGGACTTTTCCACTCCGATAAAATTTGGCGCAAAACTTGAGAAGGATTGTTGGTCGTAAACGAAAGATTTCCAATCTTCATTTCTTGATCCATACAGGTAATCTCAAGTTTAGGATCAAAGCCTAAAAAGGTATAACGCCCCCATGTTTCATTGGCTTGAGCTGATTCCAACAAGAAGCAATGGGTAGAGACGTGTTTTAAAATGCGTAGCGCTTCAATAGGGGTAATGAAATCGGAAAGCAATTCCAAGCGCAAGGGCATTACATCGTATTGATGGGTTGCCGCGATGGCTTGCACTTCGTCATAAGAGGGTAAAACGTTCATACATTTCCTCCAAAATAAAAAGCTTCATGGAAACCTGTAAGTCTTCCATGAAGCTTAAAAAAAAGCCCTTGGCAGACAAATACAGTCTGTCAAGGACGAACAATCAAAATTATCCGCGGTGCCACCTTGAATTCGCTTTTTTGACAAGAAAAAAGCGCGCTTAGCAGGATACAAACATATCCCCGGCCAATAACGTCTGCCTACAACGTCGCAGAATACTTTAAGCAAGCTTATTTCCCTGCGCCCTCAGCGGTCCATTTGACAACTTGTTTCATGCCTGCCTCGCACCATCGCAGACTCTCTGTAAAGGCATCATTGCCGTTATCTCCGCTTCACCGGTTTTTTTTGGTTGGTTTTGTCTCATTCTAGCATTCTCTTTTTAGAAGGGGCGATTTTCCCTGAAACTTTCGAAGTAAAAAATTGAAAACGTATGAAATAACTTGAAAATAGAAGAAAAGAAAGATAAAAACACTAAAAATAGGGCTGTCTCCTCAAAAGATTTTAAATCTCTTTAAAAAATTTTTAGGTTAATTTTAGAAGGCTATTTTAAGGATAAATATGGAGG
>CAYMGC010000029.1:0-11559 GCA_964389885.1 uncultured Erysipelotrichaceae bacterium
GATATTTTTGAGGGCAAAGACGATCGCTTCATTGTCATTGTGGGTCCTTGTTCCGCTGACAATGAAGAAAGTGTTTTGGAGTATTGTCATCGTCTTTCCAATTTAAATGAAGTAGTAAAGGATCGTTTAATGATTATTCCCCGAGTATATACCAACAAACCGAGAACGACGGGTGATGGATACAAGGGAATGTTGCATCAACCTGATCCCAATGGTGAACCAGATTTATTGGAAGGTTTGAAAGCTATCCGAAAAATGCATTTGCGCGTTTTAGAAGAAACTGGGCTATCTACAGCCGATGAAATGTTATATCCGGAAAACCGCGCCTTTTTAGATGACGTTTTGTCTTACGAAGCCGTTGGAGCTCGTTCGGTAGAAAACCAAGCTCATCGCTTAGTGGCTTCGGGAATCGATGGTCCAGTAGGGATGAAAAATCCAACCTCTGGAGATTTTTCGGTAATGATGAATTCCGTCACCGCTGCTCAACATCCTCATCGCTTTATTTATCGTCAAAACGATGTGGAAACCACAGGAAATCCCTTGGCTCACGTTATTTTGCGTGGTGGCGTAGATAAGTATGGTAAAACCATTCCCAATTATCACTACGAAGACTTAAAGATCGTAGCGGATTTATATGGAAAATCCGGTTTACAAAATCCAGCGGTTATTGTCGATGCCAATCATTCCAACTCGGATAAAAAGTACAAAGAACAAATTCGCATCTGTATGGATGTTCTTCACAATCGCAAATATCATCCCGAAATTCGCAATTTGGTTAAAGGAGTCATGATTGAATCCTACTTAATTGAAGGGCGACAAAATATTTGTGAAAATTATGTTCATGGTCAAAGCATCACCGACCCTTGTCTTGGTTGGGAAGATACAAAGCGTTTGATCTTAGACATCTATGCCCGGGCCAAAGATATTGAAGCCTAATAAAAAGAACTAGAGATAACCTCTAGTCTTTTTTTATCTTATTGTTTAGGTCAAAGCCATTAGGATACGTCTTACGCAAGGCGTCGGTAATGTCTTGCCAGATCATTTCCGATTCCTGCGCACTGCTTTGTTTCCATTGACCAAAGTAGGGAATAAAGCCCATACGACTTGCTTTGGCAATATAGGGTAAATTGGTGGCTTGGAGCTTAAGATATAAAGGATAACGTCCTGGAATTTGATCAAAGGCTAAGGCTAAATGAGAAATAAGTCCTTCAAAAATTTCCAATTCATTTTCTGTTTGGCGAATTTCCCAGATCAAAGTAGGTCGTCCAACTCCTTCAAAATCAAAAGCCTCTTGCCAACACCCTTGTCCTACTTGAATTTCTTCAAGGTAAGCTTTAATCTTACTCTTTTCTAAAGCTTCAAAACGAAAAGAAGAGGAAGGCATTCTAAGAATGGTACGTCGAGGTAAAATCATTAAAATCTCTTTTTCAGTGTTCATTATTTTCTCCTTTTGTATAGTTTGGCCTTTTTGATACTTCTTTAATCAACTTTTCTAGTTTTGGAGATGGCTTGTAGGTCTTGTCAACCTTTTAGATTGGTCGCAGAATGAAACAAGTACCTTAATTTTGGTCAAAACCTTATTTTCAAAGAATTTTGGCTTAGACTCCTTAGAAAGGACTTAGTTTATGGTCTTTTCCTCTTTAATTTTTGTGTTTGCGTTTTTGTTTCCAAGCCTTTTAGTGTATTGGCTTGTTCCACCAAAGTGGCGCAATGGAGTATTGCTCATCTCCTCTTTGATTTTTTATGCTTGGGGCGGATTGCAATATGTATTGCTCTTGTTATTTGAAGCGGCTATCAGCTGGTTTTGTGGCCTTAAAATCGAGCATCATCGTAAACAAAAGCGTAGCTATATGATTTTAGAAGTGGTTTGTTTGTTGGGGCTTCTGGGAATTTTTAAATATCTAGGCTTTGTGCTTTCCAATATCCAATTTTTTACTGGTTGGCCCAGTGAAATTCCTCAAATTGTGTTGCCCCTTGGTATTTCTTTTTATACCTTTCAGCTTTTAAGCTATGTATTGGACGTTTACAATGGTCAAGTTAAAGCTCAATCCAAATACTGGAAGTTGCTCTTGTATTGCTCTTTGTTTCATCAATGCATTGCCGGTCCAATTGTGCGGTATTCTACCGTAGCTTATGAAATTGATCATCGTCATGTCACAATTGGTGATCTTACCAAAGGGATTCGCCGCTTTTCTATTGGGTTAGCGAAAAAAGCTATTTTAGCCAATGGATGTGCATTAATTGCCACCAATGCCTTACCAAGCGTGGCCAATCAACCCTTTCTTGCCTATTGGCTATCTATGTTGGCCTTTATGTTGCAATTGTATTTGGATTTTTCGGCTTATTCGGATATGGCGATTGGTATGGGCTGGATGGTCGGATTCCACTATTTGGAGAATTTTAATTATCCCTATCAAGCGAGAAGTGTTCAAGATTTTTGGCGACGATGGCATATTTCCTTATCCACTTTTTTTCGAGATTATGTCTATATTCCGCTTGGAGGGTCTAGGGCTGGTCCTTGGATTTATATTCGTAATATGGTCACCGTCTGGTTTTTAACCGGTTTATGGCATGGGGCGAGCTGGAACTTTATTTTTTGGGGTTTGTATTATTTGGTGTTCTTGTTATTGGAACGCTTTGTCATTCAAGAGCGCATTCCTAAAGGATGGAATGTCGTATATACCCTAAGTGTAGTTTTTATTGGAACGACCATTTTTCGTTTTGAAAACCTTGATGAGCTATGGATTGTTTTAAAAGGACTCATCGGCATCGGGGTGTCTGGCTTTTCAAGTGCTGCGGTTATTGGAGTATTGGTGTCGAATCTGTTCTTATTGATCGCTAGCATCATTGGATGCACCCAACTGTCGGTTTACGTACGGCGTATTTTTGCGGCTCTTAGCCGACAAAATAAAGTCATTTGGACCTTGTATTTAATCGAAGAAGCCCTTTTGCCTGTCATTTTGTTGATTTTATCGACGTTAGCCTTAGTGGGCAATGCGTATAATCCCTTCTTATATTTCCAATTTTAAAAATTTTTGAAAGGAGAGTGTATGAACCGAAAACGAAAAAGACAACGACAAAAAAGACAACTCAATACCGTTCGTATGCTTGGCGTAGGCTTAGTGGTAGCGACTATGGCCATTGGATCCTTTATGGGTTTGTTATGGTTTGCTCGTCCTACGACCTCCGAGTTGGAAAATCGAACGCTTTCAAGCTTTCCGGCCTTTTCCTTAAGTGGGATGATGAATGGTAGTTGGTTTAGTGAGGTATCCACTTGGTATTCCGATACATTTCCTGGCCGAGAAAGTTTAATGAAAGCTGGACTTTCGTTTCAAAACTTGTATGGACTCAAACAAACCAATGCGGTTTTAACGACGGGTACAGCGGATGAACTCCCCACCGCTAAAGCAGAGGAGAGCCAAAGTGTAACAAGTGACGAGTCCAATCAAACGCAAAACACCTATTCTCGTACCGAAGTTCCCGAGCTGTATATTCCCACCGAAGATGTTCAAGAGCGCATCATGCAAGGAACTATGGTCAAAGATGGAGGGGTTTATTCGGGGTGCTACTTTGTCCAAGAATCCGCGGATGCTTGGTTTGATTTAATCAATCGAACTGCAGAAGCCCTGGATGGAATCACCACAGTTTATTCTGTATTAGTGCCTAACAATTCAGGGGTCATGTTAACAGAAGAAGAATATCAACAATTAGGGGGCACCAATCAAAAGCAAGAAATTGAATACTATTATTCCAATTACTCCAATAAAATTCGAGCGGTGGAAACCATTGAGGCCTTGCGAGCCCATAATGACGAATATTTATACTTCCGTACAGACCATCACTGGACTCCTTTAGGCGCTTACTATGTCTATCAAAGCTTTTGTGAAGCTAAAGGCATTGAACCTGCTTCTTTGGAAAGTTTTGAAAGCTATACCTTTGAACCGTTTTCTGGCTCATATGCAAGCCAATTTCCTACCTTGGATCTCATTGCTGATTCCGTAACGGGTTATGTTCCCAAAGGAACCAATGATATGATCTATTTTGTATCGGACAAAGAAAAAGTCGCTCCAAACTTGGAAGGCGAATCTGTAGCCGCCAAAGTGTTTAATACGACCGAGGGGTTGTATGGCGAACAAGGCCAATATATGCGTTTTATTGCGGGAGATCAGGGCTTTGCCATGATTGATAACCCTGAAATTGAAGATGGAACCTCTTGTTTAATTGTCAAAGAATCATTTGGTAACTGTTTTGTCCCCTTTTTGGTCGATCATTACGATAAAGTTTATATTGCCGACTTTCGCTATAACACAGGCCCCTTAGTGCAGTTTTGTAAGGATAATCAAGTAACGGATTTGATCTTGTTCAATAACATTCAATTGCTTGGATCAACCAATGTGGTAGCTACATATGAGAATATCTTGCAACCAGCTTAATAGATTTTAATTCTCAAGGATCTTCTAGCTAAAGAGGATCCTTTTTTGTAACTTTTTTCTAAGATGACTTTTCCGTAATAAAAAAAGTTAGGAAAGGATAAAAAATATGAGTGAAACACTTTTAGAACAAAATGTCCGGCATCATTACCTTAGCCTCAATCACAATTGTGCTGAAACTTTACTGGCTGCCTGCAATGATACCTTCGATTTAAATGTTCCTGCTTCTTCTCTTACTTTAGTGTCTGGCTTTGGTGGAGGAATGTTTACAGGAAATACTTGTGGAGCCTTATGTGGCTGTACGGCGGCCCTTGCGACAATGTTAGTAGAAACTAAAGCGCATGAAACGCCCGATTTGCCAAAGGCGCAACGTCTTTTGGTGAGTCATTTTCGTCAAGAACTCGGTGAAGTGCATTGTGCCAAAATTAAGCCCAATTTCCACTCTTCAACCGAGCGGTGTTTAAATACCTGTTTAATGGCTGCAAAAGCCATGAATAAAACGCTTCAAGAACTCAATGATCAAGGGATTGTGACAATCGATCCTATTGTCTTTAAAGAAAATGCTTAATTGAAAGCTAAAATTAAAAGAGGAAAAAAACACAAAAAAGGACAACTTATCACTTAAAATAGGTTGTCCTTTTTTAAATAACTTATTGATTTTGGTGTAAGGATTGGTATTGATCATCTTGAGCTAAGCGCATTCTTGCCGCTAGTAAAGCAGCTTGTTTGCGGGCTTTAGTGAGCATTCGAAGATACACCAGAAAAGTCCAAAGTGTAATCACCAAAAGAATTGCACTAGCAATGATCACAGCAAGATAGCCCTTAAATTGGTATTGTAACCAAATGGCTACCGCACAACAAACCATGACAATAAAAAGTAAAACTAGAGTAGAACGACAAGAACTCGCTAAACGCGTAAAATAGTGGCGCTTTTCTTCTTCATTATTGATTTCTTTAGGCAATTCCTCTGGTTTCATTTCGTTACGCACAATGTACCATCCCGCATCTTTTTTATGACGACTTGGAGATTGATCAATGAGTTGCCAGCCTTCACGAGCTAAATTATCCCAATAGGTGCTTCCAGGCTCTTGAGAAAAATAGAGAACCTTGTAGTAATACTGGTGCGGTTTTCCTTTATAAAAATAATATTTCCGTCCATCATTATGCGAAAAATGAAATCCATGAAGAGATTCATTGGCTAAGTATTCTTCCACTTTTTTGTAATCCGTGGTCGAAAAACGCTTTTTATCCACATATTCATCATAGTGATAATCATCCACTAAACTAGCTGAAGGATCATATACAGCTTCTTCATTGTCTTCATCATCAAAAAGTTTTTGAATCTTGCTTTCCTTAGGCGAAACATCTTGGTCTTGATTGACAAAGGTAGACTGTTGAGCCATAGCAGCTTGAACTAACTCTTGAGCACTTGTACTCGTCGTCTTGGAGCCATCGAAAAAGGATCGACTTGGATCGAGTTCTTCTGGCTGATTTTTTTCATCATGATACAAAGATGAATGCAACAATTGGGCAAAGGTTTTGGGCTGAGGCTGACTATCCGTCCCTAGAACCAATTTAGAATCGCTTGATTCTTGGGAGGACTCCTGAGAATTGATCTTAAGATTTTGAGTTTTTGAGCTAAAAAAGGATTGAGGAGCCGTTTGGATGATCTCTTCTTCTTGTTTGGGCTTGCTCACGCGTTTTCCTAAAGAACGTGTCGTAAGAGAAGAATCTTGAAACACTGACTGCATATCAAAAGTTGTGATTTCTGGCTCCTCAAATTGTAAAGAGGAAAGTTGCGCATTGCGTAAAAGATCCGAAACCATTTGATCATCTTGGGCGTTTTCATTGTACTTATTAGCCATTGAATAATTCCTCCTTACAAATTGATCAATAATCAAAACCGCTCTTGACAAATTGAGTAATTAAGAGAGGTCATGTCTTATTTTAGAGTTTGAATTTTAGCAGGTCAAACTTAGAAAGACGATCTAAGACACTCGCCTTTCTAAACAAAGCGGTTTAAAGTGGCGAATAGTGACCATTTTTTTCTCTCATTGCTTCTTAGCGTGTCATACAATCCCTAAAAAAGGATGAAATTAGCTCTGAAAAGGTGAGGTAAATGAGCCGTTTTCAAAAATGGTCACTTGCTTTCCTTCCTTGGTATAGCCTTCAATGCGTAAATCATCCGCGCCAACCATAAAATCCACATGGATTTGCGATTGGTTCATACCTTTGGCTTCTAGTTCTTCGGGAGATAAGAAAATTCCATCTTTCATCGTTTCTGCATACGATTGTCCAAAAGCAAAGTGGCAAGCTGCATTTTCATCAAAGAGGGTATTAAAGAAAATTTTATTTTGTTGACGAATTGGTGAATTTTTATCGACCAAAGCCACTTCCCCTAAACGATCAGCTCCCTTACCCGAGGCAAAAATGGCTTCAAGAACTTCTTTTCCTTGATCAGCATGATAATCAATAACTTTTCCATCTTGGAAAACAAAACCAAAACCATCGATAATTTTGCCATTAAAACTTAAGGGCATTACAGCTTCTAAAGTTCCATTTACACCATCTAAACGTGGAGTGGAAAAAATTTCTTCCGTTGGAATGTTACAAAAAATTTCTTGTCCATTTTGTAAAATGGAGGAGCCCCCAACAAATTGAATGTTTTCTGGTAAATTTACCCATAAATCCGTGCCATTACTTGAGGTATAGTGAAGTTTTTCTAAATTTAATTCATTTAAAGTCTCTACTCGCTGAGCAAAGTTTGCTCCATGCTGAGTCCAATTTTCGAGAGGATCGTTTTCATCGATACGGCTGATGACAAAAATGTCTTGCCATAATTTTTCAATCGCTTTTTGAGCGGGTAAATTGGGGTAGACTTTTTTAGCCCAGCCTTCACTTGGGGCGGCTACAATAGTCCAAGCTAGTTTTCCAGCATCAAAAGCTTGACGATAAGTTTTTGTGATTTTTTCTAAAGCTTGACGCCGGACTAAGATATCTTTTGGATTAATGTCTTGATATAAATCAGGGTCATCACCATCAATCATTAAAAAGCAAGCGTCACGTTTCGCTCCTTCTTCTAGCATCATGCCTCGCCATTCAGGAGCTTGAGCTAGGGTCTCGGCACTTCCATATTGGTATAACAATTTATCGGTTTGTGGATCCATCCAATCCATGAATACTTCTTTTGCTCCTGCTTTCCAGGCTTCTTGAGCACAAGCTCGAGCTAAGCGAGCCATTTCGGGTTCAATGGATGAACGAATAAAGATGGTTTGCCCTTCTTGTAAATTCACTCCTTTTTGAATGGCTAAAGTAGCTAATTTTTCAATATATTTTTGATTCATATTAAATTCCTTTCCTAAACAAATCGATGAGTTATCTTTCTTACTTTTCATTTAAAACTAACCTTTCACCGCTACACAAAAATGACCTGCTTTCCAATTGGCAGGCCATTTTTATGTTTAAAATAACCAAGAACTAGAGATTTACTGGTGATTGGTCATTTTTGGGATGATCTTTACGATAACGTTTTACAAAATCTGGAACCTCTCCTGGTTTTTTTGAGCTACAGGTACTATGACAACTTTGGCATTGGCCAGAGCAGGAGGTCTTACGACCATACCAAATTCCAAAAATAACCAAGATTCCAATCATTCCAAGTATAATCCAGTCAGTGATATTCATAGGATTAAAACCTTATACCTTTCTACTCCGACTCTTTAAATAATTGTTAGTATACACTAACTTTTAAGAAAGGCCATAGTCCCGCCTAAGAGCGATAACCGGAATTGTGTTTAAAGTAAAGCCAAGCAGCTAAGGTAAGAACGATAGAGAGCATGGAGGGAAACCATACAAGAGGTACAGGAAGATCCACTACGTTCATTCCATAAAAGCCATAGATCATGTTTGGAATAGAGAGAACCAGAGTTAAAACGGTTAAGCGCTTCATAATATCATTCATATTATTATTGATGACATTGGAAAATCCATCCGAAGTACGTGCATTAATATCGCTATAAATCGAACACATCTCAATGGCCTGCCGAATTTCAATGAGCACGTCCTCCAATAATTCCTTATCATCTTCATACATCGGAATTTGGCGCGTACGAACAATGCGACGTAAAGTAAGTTCTTCGGCTTTAAGTGAAGTAGAAAAATAAATGAGACTTTTTGATAACAACAACATATCCATTAAAGCCTGATTTTGCATCTTTTTATAAAGTTGCCGTTCGGTAATTTCGTTTAAGCGCTCAATGCGACGTAAATCTTGAAGATATTCTTGTGAGATCAGCAATAAGACCATCAATAAAAAACGAGTTTTATAACGTGTATCTAAGTCTTTGACTTGGCCTGATTCCATTTGATCTACCGTACTATTGGGACGAGTACAAATAGTAAAAATATACGATTCGGTAAAAATAAAACCGATTGGTCGGGTAATGTAATTAACAATCATTGATGAATTCGATTCATCATCTTCTTCTGGATAATCCACAATAATTAAAGTCTGATTTTCATCTTCATCTCGATCAATATAGGAGCTTTCTTCTTCGTCAAGTGCTGCGCGTAAAAATTCACGGCGTAAATTAAAATCTTCCAATAAAATGGCTTGTTCGTTTCCGTTTGGACATACGACACTAACCCAACAGCCTCGTTCAGGCCCTTCGAGCGAGTGTAAGACACCTTGGTCATCCGTTTTATAGTAAGTGATCATATGTGTACCTTCTTCTTTATAAAATTAACAATCAAGGATTTCGTCTTCCTTGCGTTATTATTTAGTTTGCATTGCTTTTTATTTCATTGTACGACTTCTGTTTTTCATCCCTTCAATAAGTCCTATTAAAGTCAAAAAAAAGAGTCCCGAGGACTCTTTTTAGTTTTTATGGAAATTCTTTATTTTGAAGATTTTTGTGCCATTTTATTTTCCCACATAGGACGGAAGAATAAAATCGTTAAGAATAAACCGACTAAAGCAATTCCAGCCGATAACCAGAAAGTCGTATCAATGCCTTGGGTCATTCCGATAAGACCAGGAGTTTTCGCCACTAATGAATCATAAGCAATTCCATCGACAGTGGCTCCAATTGTGTTAGCTAGGGTGATGAAAAAGCCGATCATCGAGGTTCCAATTCCCATATCTTGGGGACGCAAGAGCTTTTGGGCCGCTGGAGTAATGGTAACAGAACGGAAAGCATCGGCCAGTCCAGTAAACCCTACCATAATCATGATGAACCATACCGGCATATGGGGTCCAATAAAGACCAGGAATCCACAGGCAATTAATATGGATAAACCACCAAGTGCTAAAGCTTTCCAAGTGTTAGCTGTATTTTTGGCCACCCACATTCCAATAAAAGATGGAACCAAAACTAAGACGATGGTTTTGGGCAATTGGAGTGATCCCGAAACTGAGGTACTGGCTTTTAAAATATTTTGTACTGCCATGGGTAAATAGATATTCATAGCGATGGTGTAATACACCAAGCTAAAAGCAATCGCTAACAATAAGACATATTCTTTTTGTTGAAAAAGAGACATTGGGATTAAAGGATAAGCGCTTTTATTTTCCCAATAAACCAAACACAGTAAGCTACAAATACCAACGACAAAACCAGCCATAACCCAAATGTTATACCATCCCATCTTGGGACCGAAGTTCATAGAGAGCAAAAGACAAGTTAAAGTTATGGAAAGCAAAACCAACCCACCCCAGTCCATATGTAAGGAGCGGGAATTGCTATCATCTTCCATGTTTTGAGTGATTAACCAAATACCTGCCGCTAAAGTTAAGCAGGGAAAAGCCACAGCTAAAGACATTAAATTTTGTTGCATTAAAAATCCAGCGAGCCAAGATCCAACAAAGCCACCCACGGCCATAATGGTTGCTAACATTCCAAATACGGTATTGAGCTTTTCGGGAGGATTGACCTCGCGCGCTAAAATATAAGGGACGGATGCAATAGTACCTTGAGCCATAGAAAAAATAACCCGCATGATTAAAAAGACCCAAAGGTTAGGGACAAAAGCCATGATTAGACCCGAAATTAAGGTAATGAGCCCAGCCCACAAAGTTAATTTTTTGCTTCCAAGGCCATCCACTAAACGACCACCCACTGGAGTCATAATGGTCATTCCAATGGAGGCAATCAGTGTAACAAGTGAAAAATACGATCCACCTCCCATGGAATCCAGCATTGGTTGTTGAATTGTTGCAAGCGATAATCCATAAGCAGCAATCGTAAACATCAAAAAGTAACAGCCTAACATAATGTAGTGCCGTTGCTTTTCTTGTAAGTAATTCATAGAACCCTCCTTATCTTGCTTCATTATAGAAAAAGCGATAAAGGCCTTTCATATAAATTGCATGGAGTATTTTTCGAGAGTCATTGAAAAATTTTTCGAAAAATAAACTTTAATTTGAAATTGTAATTTTCTTCCTTATGGAAAGAACGTGAATACTGTTCTTAATGAGGCAAATTAAGGGAAATTTGGGAGATTATTTTAAGAATTTCTGAGCATTGAAAAGGATAAAGTGAAAGACCTTCGGGATAATTTGAACAGTAAAGGTTTAGCGAGGTCCAATTTCTTCATTCTTAGGGAAGGAAGAGGGTGGATCTTGAAGCTTTCATGACCCTTTTTTATTTTTATGGTGAAAGGGCTTTCATCTTTTCGGAGAAATTAAACGAAAAGAGAGAATTTTGTTTTACACAATATTTTTTGGTTTTAATTTCACTAGCTTCCATTTCCAATACTTGGTTGTAAGCAGAAAGGGATGGCCCGCAGAAAAGCTTAGTGAAATCTTTGGTTCTTGTTTAGAACCTTTTCTGCGGGCATCGATTCCTATGCCTAGACCAAAAGGGGGTTCGGGAAATGTCTCACCAAGACAATCCACGGGCTCTGTTAACACCCATCGCGTAGGGTCTACTTCAAGAACGTCCACTCCCACTCCTTCACCGCAACGGACGCAACCTCAACCCAGTCGGACTCAACCTACGCCTCAAAGAACGACAAATAACAATCGTGGATCTTCCCCTTGGACGGGAATTCTTCTTGGAAGCATGTTGGCCAATATGAGTCAACGCAATGCCCGTAAAACCTATACTCAATACCCGCCTAACCAATACCC
>CAYMGC010000029.1:11659-15166 GCA_964389885.1 uncultured Erysipelotrichaceae bacterium
TATCCCCCTAACCAATATCCCCCAAATGGTTATCCTCAAAATCAATATCCTCAACAAAAACGGCGGAGCTCTGGAGCGGCTACCGTAATTTTAGTTATTGTATTCATGTTCTTATTGCTCATGATCATGGGCTTATTTGGATGCAGTAGTAGCCAAGAACCCACAAATGATTACAATCGAGAAAAGTTTAATAATCCCATTGCGTATAATGCCGATTGTATTGTGGATGAATTGGGCTTTTTTGTGGACCCAGAGGAAACAGGTGAACGCTTAAAAACATTCTATGACTTAACAGGTGTCCAACCTTATATCGTGATTAGCGAAACCGTTCCTGGGGTGTATACAGATGCCCAGCTCGAACAGTACGCTAAAAACTATTATAAAAATAACATCGATAATCAGAATACTTTCCTTTATATGTATATGGGAGATTCGAACTTTAGTGAAGACGATGCGCCTGGAGATATGGTGGTGTATCGAGGCAATAACATTAAATCGGTCATGGATGATGCGGCAGTCAATATCTTTTGGGATTATATGGATCAAGAATGGCGCAGCGATTTAGAAACCGATGATTTATTTGTAAAGGTATACGATCAAACCGCTAAACGCATTATGACAAAGAGTACCACTACTAAAGATATTTGGTTATGGGTTGTCATTATTGCTGGTGTAGTGATCCTATGCTTACTGGGCCTTTATTATGTGAAGTTAAAACACAAACGCGAAAAAGAAAAAGCCGCCGAAACCAAGGCGATTTTAGAAACTCCTTTAGCAACCGACGATCCCAATGACGACGATTTACTCAAACGATATGGAGGATAAACCACATGGGAATTCTTAGCCGCTTTAGCGAAATCATGAAGAGCAACATCAACCACGTGTTGGACCGTGCTGAAGATCCAGCAAAAATGACGGATCAAATGCTACGCAATGCCCGCGAACAATTTGCGGAAGTAAAATCTCAAACCGCTCAGGTTATGGCTGATGCAGCAAGAGCGAATCGAGAAGTCGCAAGTTGCCAAGCCGATATTAGCCGTTATCAAAAAGCTGCCGAAAATGCCTTGATCTCTCGTAACGATGGAGATGCCAAAAAGCTCATTGCCCAAAAACAAAAACTTGAAGAAAAACTGAAAGCTCTTCAACAATCGGCCGATCTTGCTAACGAAAACGCTGATAAGATGCGTCAAATGTACGATAAGCTTTCCGGCGATATTTCTACTCTTGAAGCGAGAAAAGATGCCATTAAAGCCAAAGTGGCTGCAGCTAAAGCTCAACAATCCATGAATCGGATGGTTTCTAACCTACCAGATACCAACGCTTCTTTAGAAGCCTTCGCGCGTATGGAAGCTAGAGCCGATAAAGCCCTTGATTCAGCAAGAGCAGAAGCTCAATTGAATTCCACAACTAATGCGGAAGATTTAGCGGATAAATATTCTGGCTATGGCTCCAATCCTTCAGTAGATTCTGAAATGGCTGAAATGAAACGCCGTCTTGGCCTTTAGACCCATTAAGCGGATAATTTTTATCCGCTTTTTTCTTTGCCATTCTCTTTCACTAAAAAAGGCGAACCGAAATTCGCCTTCTTCTTAAAACTCGATTTCAAAATTTGTAGTCGGATTGTAAAAGCCAAAAATAGGGCCATTGGTGGAGACTCCATAGCGATCTAAATTACGTTGGGCATAGACCGTATCTAAAGAATAGATGCCCGACTTACGGCCATCCCAAGGATCATGGACATTCACTTTTCCATTGTCATAACCAAATACCACAATTTCATGACTAAAGGCATAAGTTCCAAAAAGGCCAGGACCCATAGAAATCGCAATCATCCCACCTGATTCCAAAAAAGCAATCATTTCTTCTTTATTATGCAAATCGCGAAGTTTCAAATTATATTGAGAAGCCAACCATGGAATCGCATCTTGAACTGTGCCTAAAGGCTTAGAACTATAAAAATCTCCACTAAAATATCCTCGGGCTTCCAATTGATGCCCAATTTGGAGAGGAGTTTTCTTCGCATCGGTTAGAGCATTAATAATGGTAGCCATAGTCGTCGGCAAACATCCAATATCTCCAAAAGTGTAATGGGAAATGGGAGCTAAAGCCCAACGAATATCGTTTTGCATATAAAGGGTTAACCCACTTAATGAAACATGACTTAAATTTCCAGTCGCATCGGGAATAAATTGAACATTGCCCGCTTGAAAAGAACTCACATCTACATTCCCTTGACTATCAAAGCGATACGCGGTTCCATCTAAAAAAGCGTAATTACAATTGCGCAAAAGATACCCATCTTTAGAGGAAAAACCTTTGATCTCTCCATCAATAATCACTTTTCCATCCAAAGCCTTTCCCTCTGGTCCATACACTCGATAATCTTGAGCGTCGGGAGCCTTAAAGAGGGCATTTTGTAACATAAAACCGGTTTGAGGATCAAAATAGTACCAGTCTTCACCAATTTTTTGGCTACCGAATAATTTTTCATCGTTTTCATCGTATACCACAACTCCTTTTTCTCCATTCACTTCTTCTTCACAAAAGGAGTAAAGAAAAGGAGCATAAAACCCAATTCCTTCGGCAATCCAACCTCTTTCGACAAGAGCCATATATTCTTCTAAGTGAGTTGTATAATGATGCGCCCCTGAGAGCGCATTTTGATTGTAAACTCGATACACGGGAACCGATTGGGCTGGATCCGCATACCAAGCAATGTTTTCATTAATCCAGCCCATTTGAATTAACGCTTGACGTTCTTTTGCATCCATCGTGTAATGATGATCTCCATCATTCGGGTTATATAAACGATAAACTGGACAAGACTGATCGTTCACCATTTCATTCCAATCTGTCCCTTCATCTTTCCATCCCCATGATATTAAAGTCTCTTTTTCATTAAGAATGGGGGTATAAAAATGCTCGCCACTATTGGGATTGTATAAACGATAAAGAGGACGTACTTTTAAATTTTCCAACTGAGCTTTTAAATCATTTAAAGTATTGGAACTAGTTTCTTGGGCTTCTAAGGAGGCTATACTTTGACGCAAAGCATGACGATTGGGTCGATTTCCCTGAATTTGACTTGCGGTTTTTGGTCCCTCTAATTGAAGATTAGGATGATCAGGCCAGGTGGAAATAGCCGAACTTTCTTCTTTTTCAAAATAAGTAATTTCTTCTTGATCTTTTTCTTCAAAGCTTTCAAAAGAAGAAATCTCAAGCATTTCTTCCTCACTTGTTTCAAAGGCTAACGTCGGTATTATGAGCCTTGGAATTTGTAGGCAAAGAAGCAAAGATAAAATGATTTTAGAAAAGTTCATGAAGACTCCTTTCTGCTCACTTAATCAATTTAGATAATTGACAAAATTTCAAACTTTATGGTACAAACTAAAAGGCTTTTTTCAAAGCTAGCTTTGAAAAAAGGATCTAGATTGGCTCATAAAGTGAACGAATTTCACTTTTGTGAATAACTTAAATATTTTCACAAAAAGTGCTTGCCTTTCCTTT
>CAYMGC010000030.1:0-14920 GCA_964389885.1 uncultured Erysipelotrichaceae bacterium
CGGTTCATTGTGCTTGCATTCCGGATAATTGGAGCAAGCCCAAAACGGACCAAACCGACCTTTTTTAATGATCATTCGGCTACCACATTCTGGGCAGATTTTTTCGATTTTTTCGAGTTCTTGTAAATCGTTTTCGGCATTTTCGGTGTATTTGCATTCCGGATAATTGATGCAGGAAATAAAGCGACCAAATCGTCCATTGCGATACACCAATTCACCTCCACATTTTGGGCAGCTGCGCCCTACCCGTTCGAGTTCCTTTTTGGGCATCTGCTCATAAGCATTGGCTACAAGTGGTTCGAAATCATCATAAAACTCACGCAAAAATTTGATGTAGTCTTCATTTCCCTCGGCAATAATGTCGAGGTTTTTTTCCATGTCAGCGGTATATTCTACGTTGATGATCTTTTTGAAAAATTCTTGTAACTTCTCATTGGTCAACTCGCCTTGCTCGGTGGGTTTAAAGACTTTGGTTTTAGACGTTTCACTCACCTTATCAAGGGTAACGTAGGCGCGTTTTTGTAACGTATCAATAATCGTGGCATAGGTCGAAGGACGCCCAATGCTTTTTTCTTCGAGTTCTTTAATCAACTTCGCTTCGGTATAGCGTGCAGGCGGTTCGGTAAAGTGTTGACTTCCTGCAATAGTGACGTTTTTTAGTACTTCTTCAGCTTTTAAAGCGGGAAGAGTATTCGTTGTCGCTTTTTCGTATTTGGAATACACCTTCATATAGCCATCAAAAACTAATACTTGACCACTGGCACTAAATTGGCAAGGTCCCGCCATAAATTTAGCCGTGGTGGTGTTGAATTTCGCATCCGCCATGACGGAAGCAAGCGTACGGGCATAAATGAGCGAATATAAGCGGTATTGCTCATTGGTTAAATACTCTTTGACTTTTTCTGGAGTATTGCGAATATCCGTAGGACGAATCGCCTCATGAGCCTCTTGGGCATTGGCGACCTTTTTTTGATGGGCTTTGCCTTTGTATTGATCGCCGTACTCTTCTTGAATAAAAAGTTCAGCATCTTCAATGAAGAGTTGGGAAAGGCGGGTGGAATCCGTACGCATATACGTAATGAGTCCAGTAGGGGTACCGCCTAAGTCAATGCCTTCATACAACTTTTGAGCAATGGACATTGTCTTACGAGCCCCATATCCGAGTTTAGTGGACGATTCTTGTTGCAAGGTCGAAGTGGTAAAGGGTGGTTTGGGTGGACGATTTTTATTTTTCGCCGTAATGCTTTCCACTACAAAGGGTTGCCCTTGACAAAGCGCTAAAAGCGCATCGGTTTCTTCTTTAGTAGAAAGCTTTGGTTTTTTTCCATCCACTTTTACTAAATCGGCTTCAAAGGTGGAATTTCCCTTTTTCACTTGAGCTTCTACGGTCCAGTACTCTTTGGATTTAAACTTTCGAATTTCTTCTTCTCGCTCTACAATCAAGCGCAATGCGACCGATTGAACCCGTCCTGCGGATTTGGATTGAATTTTATTTTGGAGAAGTTTGGACAAGCGAAAGCCAATAATACGATCTAACATGCGACGCGTTTCTTGGCTTTTGACCAAATCCATATCGATTTGGTGGGGTTCTTGAATGGCTTGAGTCACCACGGGCTTCGTGATTTCATGAAAGGTTACTCGGTTATTATCGGTTTCGGATAATCCCAGTTCGCGGGCTAAATGCCAAGCGATGGCTTCTCCTTCTCGATCGGGGTCACTTGCCAAAATGACTTTGTCCGCTCCTTTAGCGAGTTCTTTCAATTCTTTTACGACTTCTTTTTTTTCTTTAGAAATGCGATAGGTGGGTTTGAAATCATTGTCCACGTCGATGCCTAGTCCACCTTTGCCCGATGTGGCGAGGTCACAAATATGACCTTTGGAAGAAACGACTTTATAGTCTTTTCCCAAATATTTTTCAATTGTCTTCGCTTTCGATGGCGATTCGACAATGACCAGATTCTTTTTCAATGGATATGCATCCTTTCTATTTTTTATAAGACAAGCTCCCTTCTTTTAAAAGCAAAGAAGGGATTGCTTGAAACGGATCCTACTATTTAAAGATAGGAAGGTTTGATTTTTGCCTTTCGAAAAAGAAAATTCCTTTTTCTTCTTTCTCTTGCTTTTTAATCGTTAAAACCATTAAGAGAATCAGCGTCAAATCGACCTTATTTCTAACATGCGCGGCTCAAATGATCAAATGAAATAGCATGGTTTTCTTTCATTTGTCTTAAGCAAGTAAGGCATTAAGCCAAGACTTGGTCTTAAAAAGGATCCTTTTTTAAGGCTAAGCCCTAAAAGAAAACTCCTCGATTGAGGAGTTAAAAAAGAGATTGGGTTTTGAGCAATTGCCGTTTGACCGGACCAAAAGAGCGACGATAAAAGGATTGAATACCATATTGATTTAAGGCTTCCAAATGCTTCTTGGTAGGATAGCCTTTATGGGATTTTAGGCCATATTGGGGATATAAAGCATCCAAAGCTTCCATGTAATGGTCACGACTAACTTTAGCTAAAATACTGGCCGCGGCAATAGAAAGCACCTTTTGGTCGCCGCGTACAATGGATAAAGTATTTTCACAATTGGGCAAAGGCATCGCATCAGTCAACACAAAATCCGCTTGGGCCTTTTGCGCAATTTGGCGCATTGCCTCTTGGGTAGCGCGATAAATATTGAGTTGATCAATGGTCTTTTCATCCACAAACACAATCCAATAGGCTAAAGCATCCCGCTGAATGACTTCAAAAAGGGCTTCGCGCTTTTTAGCCGAAAGCTTTTTGGAATCATCAATCCAAGGATTGAGATATCCTTGAGGGAAAATGACCCCAGCGACTACCAAAGGACCACAAAGGGGTCCCCTTCCGGCTTCATCCATCCCTAAAATGGTAGAGTACTTTGGCCAATACTCTAATTCCAGAGGTTGATTCACTCTTGAGCCCCTTCTTCTACCAGTACAGCCGCTTGGATTAAGTCCACCATGTCGTCGGCTTTGCTATCCTCATCATCTCGTTGCAAGCTAGGGGGCAATTGCCAAGTGATGCGACCAAGTTTGCCACTACGAATGTCTTGAATGAAAGTTCGCATGGTGCGATTTTCATCAATATCCCCCTTTTGTAGCCATCCCCGCTTACGAGCAATGGCTTGAAGCGTTTGCCAAGGGGTTTCACCCAGGCTTTCGATTCCATACGTTTTTAAAAGAACTTCTGGATGATTTTGCATTAAATATTCACAACAATACAGGGCTAAATCATCCATATGGACGATATCATCTTTAATAGAACCCAAAGCCGCTAGCGTTAAAGCGTCTTTTTGATCTTCTAATTTTGGCCAGAGAACTCCTGGCGTATCGAGAACTTCGAGTTCTTTTCCGACTTTAATCCACTGAAGCGATTTGGTCACCCCAGGTTTATCGCCCGTCATGGCTGCTTTTCGTTTGGCCAAAGTATTAATGAAGGTCGATTTTCCTACATTGGGAATGCCCACGACCATCGCCCGCAAAGCGCGTGGACGAATACCACGCTTTTTTTGTTTTTCAATCAAAGGGGCATTGAGCTTTAAACTTTCTGAAACAATTTTGTTTTTAAAGTTTTCTTTGATAAGATCCATCGCTAATGCACTCGACGCATCGCTTGTTAAATCCGCGATCCACTTTTCGGTAAGAGTTGGATCGGCTTTATCTTTTTTAGACAAAATCACTAAGCGCGGCTTGTTTTGAGCGAGTTCATCAATAAGCGGATTTTTTGAGGCGCTAGGCATTCGAGCATCGCGAATTTCAATAATAAAATCCACTTTTTTTAAATTTTCTTCCATTTGTCGCTTGGCTTTTGCCATGTGACCTGGATACCACTGAATGACTGAAGAAGGCATTATTTCACCCCCGCTTTATCAAATGGATACAACACCAACATTCCTTTGCCAAATAATTCTTCACTGGTTATGGCCCCAATATAACGTGAATCTTTGGAGTAGGGACGATTGTCGCCCATCACCCAATATTCGTCTTCACCAAGTGTTACTGGACCAAAATCCGAAGTGAAGGGTCCATAACTTATTCCATGCTCCGCTTGGTATTTGGCAAGAGTTTCTTCTACATAGTCTTTGTTTAAATAACTGCTTTCATCCAAAGGTTGGCCATCAATATAGACTACGCCATCTTTGGCTTCAATGGTTTCACCGGGTAAGCCAATGACACGCTTAACCCAACGCTCCAAATCACCATTGGCATTTTCTTGGTTAATGATGACAATGTCGCTGCGATTTGGTTTGGATAA
The DNA here is from genome assembly GCA_964389885.1 of uncultured Erysipelotrichaceae bacterium. Lineage (GTDB taxonomy): Bacteria > Bacillota_I > Bacilli_A > Erysipelotrichales > Erysipelotrichaceae > Allobaculum. Next base: position 4,270 of record CAYMGC010000030.1, read on the forward strand.
AGCCACTGAAATGATGCTTGTAAAGCCATATTCTCCATCCGCTAAAGACGGATCCATCGAATGACCCGAAACGCTCACTGGATGAGCAATGAAGTTTAGAAAAATCAATACACAAATAGAGCATCCCGCTAAGATTTTGACAAAATCTAAAAGATCACCAAAAAAGGTGCTCTCCTTTGTGGTGGATTTTTTTACCTGAGGTTTTTCATTTTTATTGGCTTCTTCATTAGGAAGACTGCTTTGGGTTTGACTCGTTTGTCCATTCTTTTCCAAGTCATCAGATTCTTGATCGACATTGAGATCTTCCGAGGGATCCTCAACGAACATTCCATTGCGCTTTACGACTTTAATGGTTAATTTTTGATCATCCATGTTTTGATCATTTATTTTTTCATCCATTGCTTTGCTTGATGTTTTTTTACTCACGCTAATTCCTCCAAATTGTTTTTCTTTTCACTGGGTGATCGAAAGGGATCTTTTATAGTGTAAAAAAAAGCAATCGACAATGCGCTAAAAATTTTAAAAACATTCGTCGAAAGCTATGTTCATTTTACTCATATTTTCACAATCAATCATTAAAAAAACCCAAAATCCATACAGATTTCGGGAAAAAATGCCTAGCGGCGTACTTCTTTAAGACGAGCGGATTTACCAGAACGATTTCTGAGGTAACGCAATTTGTTACGACGAACTTTACCGTGACGTACAACTTCAATTTTGTCGATAATAGGAGAATGAAGTGGGAATTTACGTTCAACCCCTACACCATTAGAAATTTTACGAACTGTAAAGGTTTCACCAATGCCACCACCTTTACGTTCCGTTACAACGCCTTCAAAAACCTGGATTCGGCTCTTGTCGCCTTCTTTAATGCGAACATGTACCCGAACAGTGGTACCAGAGCGGAAATCGGGGAGGTCTTTACGAAGTTGGCTTTTTCCAATTTCATTTACTAAATTTAAATTCATGCTGATCTCCTTTTATTAAGCTGCTTCAAACGATTCATAGCTCTTATGGCCAGCGGAACCCGCAGATCCTGAATGATTCTAGCATATCGTCTTTTTAAAACCAAGATCACCGAGAAAAATTCTCTAGTCTAACATTTCTTTTTAAATAAAAAAGGAAGGCGAGGCCTTCCTTAAAAAGAGAAGCCAGAGAAGCGTTCTCGTGGCTTTTCCTTACCTGAAAATCGAGTTTCATAACTCGTAAGGTAGATGATTTACAGGTTTTTATTTTTTTTTTCGTAACAAATAAAATTCTTTTTATTTTTATTTTTATTTTTTTTTTTTTTTTTTTTTCAAAAATATATTTAATAATATAAATTAAATAATTATATTTTTTACTTTAAAAGATCAAAAAACCTGTCTTGGCTAAGCCATAGACAGGTCAGAAAATTCTTCTGGTACTTCTTCGAATTCAGGCTCTACTGGTTGCTCTTCTTCAAATGGAACGTCTTGTTCCATATCTTGCTCTTGTTGATCGGGCAAAGATTCATTTTCTTCTAAAGAAGTGGATTGATCACTTTGTGTTGAATCTTCACTCGTGGAGTCTTGAGAATTTGGATCTTCTTGGTGAATGGGTTGAGGCAAAGGCGGTAAATCGGCTTTGGAATATTCAAAATGTTTGTAGTTGTTGATGCCTTCAATGTTTCCCGTCCAAGTAAATCCTTCCTTTTCAAAGGCTTGAACCGCATAGTCATTTTCATAAATAAAATGCGGAGAGTTAACGCTACGATCCAAGTAAAGCTGTCCCTCCATTGGAAAGACTGAAAAGGAGGAGCCATTGTCTTTAATAAGTGGATTTTGAAGTGGGTTTAAATCAATTCCATATCCCTGCGCCTGAACACTTCCGCGGTTATCCTCCGTTAAACCAAAACAAAGGCCCACCGTATTATTATCGGCATAGGATTCCGAAATCCGCGTTCCATACGCATCGGGTAAAATCATACGAGCAATTTGATATTTGTGAAGAAACAAATCAAAAAAGACATTTTCTACGGGTTTGGCCATTTCAGCATTGACCACAAGTTCCCCTACGGTTGGTCGATTTTCATAATCGTAATATAAAACTCGAACATATTTTAGAGAACTAAGGGGAATTTGATCCGTATATCCCATATTTTGTAAACGAGCTAAAATGGTGTCGTCAATGTCCGAAGAATAAAAGCATTGACGCAATTCATTATCCGAAAATCCGGCAATGGATACTTCATCCAACGCATTTTGTCGTTTAATTTGTTGGACTTCCTGGCTATGACTGATATTGGCGAATTGGCCAGTTTTTTCGTTGTTGGTAATTTGTTGAATCACTGGCAATACTTCAGGGCCATAGCGATAAATCATATATCCTAGTCCCCCGCCCATGAAAAACGTGAAGAGAGTCACAAAAATAAGGCGATTGGCTCGCAAACGGGGTTTGCTTTTCTTGGCTCCTTTTGGACGAGAAGACGATTTTTTTTGCGAGGTGGAAGACCGAGGAGTTTTTACGGTGGTTTTATTGGATTTTGGTTTGGAACGGCTTTTAGGCGTTTTATGTGTGGTCGATTTTTTGGATACTGAAGACTTGGATTTGTTGGCGGACTGCTTTTTTTTCGGTTTAGAAGTACTCATGCCTTAGCTATGCCCTTCTTCTTGGCTCACCTTAGCCAAAAACGCTTTATCGGCCGCACTCAAGGTGGCTTTTTCCAACAAATCGGGGCGATGATGTAAGGTGTTCAAGAGAGCTTGCTCTCGGCGCCATTTTTGGATATTGGCATGATGGCCCGATACTAAGACCTCAGGAACCTTTTGTCCTTCATAGTCGTAGGGCTTAGTGTATTGGGGATATTCCAATAACCCTTGAGCAAAGGAATCATCTTGACTGGAATCGTGTTTGATGACCCCATCGACTAAACGCAAAATGGCATCACAAATTGCAGCAGCCGCAGGTTCGCCTCCAGTAAGGACAAAATCACCTAAAGAAATTTGTAAATCACAAGCTTGACGAATGCGCTCATCAAAGCCTTCATAATGACCACAAATCAAAATCAAATGATCCATCTTGGACAGTTCCAACGCTTTTTGGTGAGTAAAGGGTTGGCCTTGGGGGGATAAAAGGGCCACGATGCTATTTGGGGTTTTGAGAGCTTTTAAAGCATCCAAAATCGGCTGACACATTAACACCATTCCAGCCCCTCCACCATAAGGGGTATCATCCACATTGTGATGTTTAGAGAGAGTGTAATCACGAAAGTTAACGAGTTCTACTTCAAAAAGCCCCTTCTCCAAGCCACGAGCCAAAATAGAGGTGGAAAGCATGCCTTGAAAGTATTCTGGAAATAGCGTTAAGATGGTGATTTTCATCGTAGACCTTCTTGCTCCTTGATGGTGATGGTTTTATTGACCACATCGACATCTAATACAAAGGCTTCGACAAACGGCAATAAATATTGCTTCTCTTTATTTTGAATGCGAAGCACCAAATTGGCTCCCGTTTCCAAAATCGCAATCACTTCTCCCGTATCTTCGCCTTGTTCATTAAACACATGGCATCCCATCAATTCATGATAATAAAATTCATCGTCTTCAAGTTCGGTCAATTCTTCCTTTGGTAATCCTAAAATTTGGCCTTTGAGTTTCTCAGCTTCTTCAATAGAGGAAATTTCTTTGAACAGAGCATATCCAAACCCTTTGTAAAGAGAATACCGTTCTACCGTAAGCTTACGTCCATCTTCGGTGTATAAATGATTGCCTTTTTGAAAGCGAATGTCGTCTTGATCGGTAAACAGACGCAATTTGCATTCGCCTTTTAAACCGCGGGTATTAATAATTTGTGCAATTCGAATCATAAATGTCTGCTCCTTAAAGGATCTAAAATTCGAAAAGAGAACTAAAAAGCCGGCTCTCTTTTTTATTTTCTCATGCGCCTTTTTTATTGGCGATCTTTTCTTAAAACGAAAGGCTGCAGAATATCTCTGCAGCCTTGAGCGCAACTGATGATGGAAAGGGCACACTGCCCAAGGCATAGGAAAATCGAACAATACGATTAGTACGCCTCAAAATTCACAATCATGCGTTTGTATTCAGTCCCTCGAGCCGCCACACTCATCATAGAGCGTAAAGCACTTGCAATAGACCCTTTGCGTCCGATTAAACGGGCAATATCTTTGTTATCGGCATATACACAAAGCAATAATTCGCGTTCATTGACGGAATTCATTGTTTTGACCGATAACGCTTCGGGCTTTTCACATAAAGGGACACACAAATCGTGTAATGTTTTTTCAAAGTCAACCATGACCTATTTGCTCATTTTGGATTCGTGGAAAGCTTTCATTACACCTTGTTTGGAAAGAATCGAACGAACGGTTTCAGTAGGTTGAGCACCTGCAGCGAGCCATTTTAAAGCTGCTTCTTTGTTCAATTCAACAGGAGCATCCGCTTTAATTGGATTGTAAGTTCCAATTTCTTCAATAAAGCGGCCATCACGTGGGCTTCTAGAATCTGCTGCCACAATACGATAGAAAGGTTGACCTTTTTTACCCATTCTACGCAATCTAAGTTTTACCATGATTAATTTCCTTTCAAACGGGAATTCCCGTACATTTATCTTTTTTGTTTTGGGTTAAGCGTTGATTGAGTACAACGCTCGATCATAGTACCCGTTTGAACGAGCAGAGTCAAGCACTGTCAAGCAATTTTACTTGACACCTTTACCAGAAGAGGAGTCATGTTGGCAATGTATTGGCTGGGATACAGCTTATCCTCATCGTTTTTGCGTACGAAATAACTGCGCACAAACCAGCGAGACGAGTTTTTTTCTTTGGATAAACAAACATGAATGGTGCGATTGCCAAAGGTCTTAAATAAAATGATGTCCGCTGCCAATTTACTATGGGGAACTTTCGTAGGATCGTATTGGATCGCTTGGGGATTCGAGAGAGTTTCAAGCATTTGGTCAAACATCTCATACTCATTGGCATAATAAGAAAGTCCGCTCGGATTAATTTGTTTAAGCATTGCAAACGTAATGCGTTCCTCTTGAATGTTTTTCCAGCCTTTGATGCCACTAAATTGCTCAATATCGGGAGTGTACTCTTTGACGATCGAGCCAATGGAAAATAGATGACAAAACGCACTGGGTTCAAAAGAAATAGGTACCGTAAATGGCTTTTTTCCCTTAGCTTGAAAGGTATAGACAAAAGTTTTGGAACAAAGCTCTTGCTCATAGCGATTGGCTAAATCGTGCAAAGAGGCTTGGTGGGAAAAATTGCGCTTAAAGAGGGCTTTGATCCAATTTAAAATGGTGGATTGATTCGAAGACTTCATCGTACTAGCGAATTCTTACTATAAAGAAAATTCGCTTCTTCCTTTCTATCTGGTCTCTAAGGACTTATTTTTTCTTTTTCTTTTTTGCGCCCTTTTTTTGTTTTTTAGAACCAGAATGTTTAGAGGAGTTGGGCATTCCTCCCCGTTGCATTGCCGCAAAGGGGTTTCCTGAGCCAAAGCCACCGAGACCACCCATGCCATTCATTAAATTGCCAAAAGCCCCTAAGCCACCACCGGCCATCATTTGACTTACCTTTTGCATTTGTTGTTGTTGTTGAAGAAGACGATTGACATCGGCGACTTTTAAACCAGCTCCTTTGGCAATGCGCTGTTTACGACTGCTTTTAAGAACTTCAGGATGTTCTCGTTCGTAAGGTGTCATGGATTGAATGAGAGCTTTAGCGTGTTTGATTTCCTCGTTCATTTTTTCATCATCCACTTTTGGAGCCAATTTATTCAATCCTGGCATTTTGCTTAAAAGACCCGACATCGAACCGAGCTTGTTCATTTGTTCAAATTGAGAAAGTAAATCATTAAAGGTGAAGACCCCAGACATCATTCTCTCCGCTGATTCCATTGCGGCTTCTTGATCAAGCTGATCTTGAGCTTGCTCAATTAAGGAAAGGATATCCCCCATTCCCAAAATACGATCGGCCATTCGGTCAGGATGGAATTCTTCCAAGTCTTCCACTTTTTCGCCATTCGAAACGAAGATGACTGGCACACTGGTAATAGAGCGCACAGAAAGTAGGCCACCACCGCGCGCATCACCATCCATTTTGGTGACCACAAGACCTGTTACATCTAAGCGATCATTAAACTCTTTAGCCACAGTGACGATATCTTGACCCGTCATCGCATCGACGGTTAAAAGAATGTCTTGAGGTTGAACTTCCTCTTTCATATCCGAAAGTTCATCCATCAAGGCTTCATCAACGTGTAAACGGCCAGCTGTATCGAAAATGATCATGTCATAGCCATGTTCTTGAGCATAGGTTTTCGCACATTTGGCCGTATAGACAGCAGGAGTAGAGGCTCCTAGAGAAAAAACTTCCACTCCAATGGCTTCCCCTAGAGTTTTAAGCTGTTCAATCGCTGCAGGACGCACCACATCACAAGCAGCTAACAAGACCTTTTTATTCAGTTTATTTTTTGCAAAGCGGGCAATTTTTGCCGCTGCAGTCGTTTTACCTGTTCCCTGCAAACCAACCATCATAACCGAAGTAATCCCATTTGGATTCATCGTAAGCGTGGCTTGATCGGGCCCTAACAATTGTTCCAATTCGTCGCGTACGATTTTCACGACCATTTGGCTAGGGTTTAAAGAGTTTAAGACTTTTTCACCTAAAGCTTTTTCTTTGATGTTCGCGATAAAGTCTTTGACGACTTGATAATTGACATCCGCTTCAAGAAGGGAAATACGCACTTCCTTAAGCATGTCGTTCATATTTGATTCGGTGAGTTTTCCTTTTCCCGTAATATTTTTAAAGGCTGAGGAAAGCTTTTCAGAAAGCGATTCGAATGCCATTTCAAATTCTCCAATCTAGTTTTCTAAAACAATCTTTCTTTAAATAAGGAATTAGGTTTCCTTAAATCTTTTCTTTTTGATTCAAATTCTACCTTACAGGATTGGCGCAGGATAAAAAAGAGGGCGCAATTTGACAAACCCTTTTAAGAAAGCCAAATTACGCCGAATTTTAAACTTCTTCAAAAATTTCTAATTCTTCGAGTTCTGAATTCTCAAACGATTCATCCATCAAACTCGCTTCCAATTTTGCCTGCTGCTCTGCTGACAAATGCGTTTCATTGGATACACTTGGTTCTAAAATGCGTGGGGAAAGCTTTAAAATAGCCAATCCTAACCAAGCATAATAGGCCAAATAATAGATGGGATAAAACGGAAGCTTTTTCCAATCGATAGGCGCTTTTACAAACTTAGGATCGTCTTTACGATGACAAAATAAAATCAAGGTATAAATAATAACCATGTCGGCATTGTAATATTGCATATCAAAAGAAAAGTTTTCTTGAGGAAAGAGTTCATGCATACGCTTTTCTTGATACGCATAAGCATCACGCATTAAGTAGACCGTTTCAAGACTCATACAATTGGTCAAAGATCCCATGCGTTGAGCATAGTGATAATAGCGCTTAGGGATAGTTCCAATTCGCTTGGCATTGGCCAAGGCCCGAAAGACCGTACACGTATCTTCAAATCCCTTCATGTTTTCCGGAAAACGCACTCCTTGAAAACAACTTTTTTTATACAATTTGCCCCAAGGATAATTGTTTAAATACTTTTCTTTGGCCAACATATGCATGGCTTCAATCGTATCAAAGGTTTTATGACCAGAGGGCATGCGGTAAAAAGGGAAAGGGCCAAAGTCCATTACAAATCCGCATTGCACGACATCTAATTCTTTTTCTTGGGCTTCTTTAACGAGTGCCTCAATCATCCGCGTATCTAAGAAGTCATCACTATCTACAAAGGTTACATAATCGCCCTTTGCATTTTCCAAAGCGCGATTGCGTGTTTTGGAGATCCCTCCATTTGGATAGGAGTAAATCTGCACGCGTTTGTCTTTGGCTTGCCAATTTTTGGCTTTTTCTAAGGAATCATCTGTACTCCCATCATTGATTAGAACCACTTCTAAATTGGAATACGTCTGCTCCAATAAACTTTTCATGCACCGATCAAGATATTTTGAGGTGTTGTACATCGGGACAAGAATGGAAACCAGCATAAAATCTCCCATTAATCGCCTAAAAAGCGATCGATACAAAAGCTCCAAAGCATTTCAAACATAAAAACTAATATTACAAGCCAAAGACTCCAACCAATGACTCCGGCTAAATCCAAATTTAGACGAGCCATTTGCATTCGTTTACCAATTCCAACCATTAATCCAGTCAAAATTTCGCTTGTAACACATACTTTAAAAGAGAGAGAAGAAGCGCTTTTAATCGCAGCCAACAAAGAATAACGTAAAAGAGGAAAACAAATCTTCCCCATCAAAATAAATTTTGGCTGAGGATACAAAGTCCACACGGCATGCCATTGTTTTTGAATGGCTCCAAGCGCTTCATAAAAGCTCCGATACAATAAAGGAAATAACAAAAAGAATCCGGTGATAATCACAGTTTGTTCACGGGAAGTCCAAAATAACAAAAGCACAATGTAACAAACATTAGGAACCGTCTGAAAGACGGAAACTAAGCGATTAAAAAAGCCGCCACACCAAGGATAAAAGGCTCCTAAAAAGGATATGGGTAAAGCTGCTACAAAAGAAAAGCCAAGAGCAAATAGAGCACGGATAATTGTCGTACTTATAGCTGGCCAAAAAGTTGGGGCTTGACATTGTTCCACCATCGCTAAAGTAACTTGCCAAGGCGTGGGACACACCAATGGATTATGAATGGATAACGCGGCCAAATGCCAAACACCTAATACAATAACGAAAAAGAAAAACCACTCCAAACCATTACGGAGTTTAGAAAGTTGGAAAGACGACTTTTCTTGATGGGGTGAGAGCCAAGACATCACATATCCTCATTTTCCTTTAAGACGCATTGTAAAGAAAGGTGTTCATTAAGTGAGTAATGTATTTTTGAAAGGCCGGTTTTGGCCCTACATCCAATTGTAAAAGAGGCAAAAGAGAATCAAAAAGATGCCAAGCTTCAGAGTCTTCCGAATTATGAAGCGATTCAAGCTTACGCAAGCGGGTCATCGCATGATCATATTCGCCATTGCGTAAATCATATTCTAAAGCAATCAGTTGATCGATAATAAAGGTATCAAGCGATTCGTAGTGATGTGGATCATTATTCACCATAAATGAGTCATGATCAAAATAGAAGAAAATCCAACCCACTAGCCAAAGAGTAAAGGCATCATTAATCATTTGATGTTTATATAAATGTTTGGCTTGCTCCAAGGCCGATAAAATGTCATTCAGTCGATAATAATACCAAAGTAGGCCTGTATGAAGCTTAATGGCTTCAAGAGCATTATTGGGAACAGGCAATTGATCTTCGTTAAGCATAGAAGTAATCACCATATAAGAAGATTCTGAGCGTCCACAAAAGCGAATCAAATCAATAATGGCGGACTCTTCATGATGCTCATCAGCCCACTTCCAGAAATCCCGACAATATCGGCTTTCTACTGGAGCCGAATAACTTAGATAATCTAAGCAGATCAGTTTTAAAAACACACTTGAGTAATGAGCCGTTTGAAAGGTGGCATCTTCCCCTATTGGCATTAACAAAACTTTGCGAAACCACCGTCGAGCTTTAGGTAAATCTTGAAGAAGATAGGCCGATAATCCAGCAAAGTAAGCCGGAACTTCTAAATTAGGATAAGTTTTGGCCAATTTTTCTAAAATAGGTAAAAAAAAGTCGGGATCATGATGGACAATTTCTTCCAATTGTTCCAAGCCAAAGGTGGAAAAAAGAAATCCAAATCCTTCTTCCTCTAGGCGATCATAAAGTTCTTGGGGAAAATTAGGATCTTTTAAAAGATCCAATTGTTCAAAGGTTAAGATAAATTCATAAAGCCACATGATGCCTAGAGGATGATTTTTCGTGGCAAAAGGCAATAAATATTCACGGGCCCGCTGGGCATTGCCTAGATGAACATACGAAAGACCGGCCATTGCCAACGCTTGATCGTCTTTGATGTCCAAAAGCATATCTTCTAAACAGCGAACGGCTTCGGAATAATCTTGTAAGACAAAAGCCACGACCCCGCGCATATTTAAATACATCAAGGCCTCTTCATTGTCTTCTAAGTTGGTAATGGGCTTAAGTTCTTCCATAGCCCCTTCAAAATCCCCTTTGGTATAAAAATAGCGCGCACTATTGACTTGAAAAGTCACAGGACTTAGTCCTTCCTCTCGCATCATAGGCAAAATTTTCCCCATAGTTTTAAAATCCTGATGAGCTTCAGCTAAATCAAAAGAGGACAGTTGCCAAAACAAATCACTTCCATATTTTTTACGATAAGTCTCCAATAGGGCGGGGACTTCATCGTCAATTTGATCAGGAAACCCCTCCATAATTTGAGTTCGTAATGCTTCCTGCTCTACATCGAGGTCTTCCTCATTGTCCAAATCATAAGGATCATAGGTTGATTGATCGTTCATAAACGGATCGGGAACTTCACTATTGAGGTGAACGGAAACCCGTCCTCCTTTCTTTTATCGTAGTTGCTTTTTTGGCATTTTACCAAACTTTTGGCTAAGGGATCAAAAAAGCTTTATCTTTAAAGAACCACTCCTAAATAAAAAATCCCTACCTCAACACATGTTGAAATAGGGCTTTCTTTGTCCAGCAACTTCCTATTT
>CAYMGC010000031.1:0-14802 GCA_964389885.1 uncultured Erysipelotrichaceae bacterium
GTAAATCTTTTGAAGATGATTTACTTCCAATAAAGGCATTGTTTGTTCCTCCTTTGTGCTGATAGTATAAAAAAATCTGATTAAACCTTGCCATGGATTCTTCTTACAAAAGACCAACACAAAAACCCAAATTTCTTGCACCTTTGAAAGATACAAAAAAAGTCATCAAGAAGTATTTTTCCTGATGACAAAAGGCCCTCATTTTTGAATTTTTTTCCATCGCTTCACTTTAGTAGACGAAGTAGGCATTATTTCTTCCCATTCTAATTCCTGAAAAAGAAAAGAGTTCAGTTTAATTAAATCACGCCTTGTTTTTTTAGGATGGAAAGGATGATGTTGGCCAAGATGATCGCGTTCGGCTTGAAATGGATAACGATCTTTAAAATAAAGATATCCTTGTTTTATCTCCACTGCTTCGTTTTGATTGAGTTGATCATTTTCTTGAGCAAAAGATATTTCTCCTTTAAGCCATAAATATTCCACTCCAGCCCATAAAGCCATGCCAATTTGCCAAGCACGCCTTAAATCGGCTCCATGCGATGGACTCAATGACTCCGTACGCTCCTCGATAGCGGATAAAGTAAGAACATAATCTTGCCAAATGAGTGTAAAAGAACAAATTAAGTTAAACATACAGGAAAGACGAGAAATTCCATTTTCCATATAAATCTCATAATGTTTTTTATTACGATAAACCACTCCTAAACGGCGCTTCAAACTTCCTTGAAGGGAAACTAAGGAAATGTATTGAGTAGGCCAATCACGATCAGACGATAAATAGACCTGAATGCCCCGAGGCAATTCCGTTTTAAAAAGAGTTTCAAAGTTTTTCTTACAGATTTTGTAAATGGTTTGAAACTCTTCTTGGGTCTCCACTTGATCTCGGGTACAACGCTCACAGCGAATGCGTCCATCAGGTAATAGTTCAAGGTGAACATTGGTCAAAGGCATTCCACAAAAATCGCATACTTTCGAGTAATACTCTTCATGAGTAGGAGGAGAAAAGGTAGTACGATGACGGGCTTCGGTTAAGTTATTTCGCTTTGGTAAAAGCTCCTGAAAAAGCCCATTTAGACTTTCTAAATTAAAAGTAGGATTAATTCCACTCGTTCCATAATTTAGATAAAAAGAAGACTCTAGATCATCTTCAAATTGGTTGAGGTTTTGGTCCATACAACAAAGCTCGATCCAAAAATTGTTGAAGGACGGATCGAATAGTCCTTTCTAAATTTCCTTTTAAATGACTTCTAGAATTAGGTATTATTTTCGTTTATAGTTGGATCCTCATTCATTGGTTGAGCTTCTTGGGAGGATGGAGTCTTTTCTAGATGGGGATTTTGAGAAGCCTTTTCCAAGGTCCAGCGAATGTAGTCTTGAACGATGGCGAGTAGATCAAAAAAGTGCTTTTCGAATTCATCCAATAATCCAAGGTCGATATCACTATCTTCTACAATAACAAGAGTCAAATCTTCTAAACCTTCAGCTAAACTGATCACTCCTTCAAATTGGTGTTCAAATCCTTCAGGCTCACGAGCCAAAATGGCTAAGTAAGGATAGCCTGTAGGAAAAACCGTCGGTAAAAGCTCTTGAAGAAGGATAGCGATTTGATAAACATCTTCTTGGGTTCCTTTGGGAAAGGAAATCGTTAAGATGTTCTTTTTTTGATAGTGGCGGCTGTAGCTCGAAAATAAAGGATCTACCGTTAAATCATGCGCAATGGCATTTTTTAAATCCCCACGGCTTTCCATTTCCAAATAACCAAGAGAATCTACCGAAAAATTTACTTCTATCTTGGAAAACAAAAAGCCATTTACACAGGTTCGTTCTACAAAAGGAAGGTTGGTTAAATTTGGTAAATGATATTGGCGAAGTTGTAAATAGTGTTTACGATTTAAAGACAAATCAGAAGCTCTGCGCAAAATGACTCCATTAGTCGGTGAAATTCGTTTAATTTGATAGCTTTTTCCGTCGTAATTTACGAATTGTCCTGGCAACATTGTTTGTAAAATCAAAGAGTAAATTTTGGCATCTAACACGTAAGATTGTGCTCTTTCATCTTCTAACACTACATTGGCTTGTTTGAGGGTATTGGAAAAGTACTCTTCAAATTTGTCTATATGAATGCCATACCAGGTAGTAGAACTTGGAGTTCCAAATATGACCGGTTTAGATTTCTTTTCAATTAAGAAAAGATCAGGTTGAGCCATGGAATAATCCTTTAACAAGGTAAACAGTTCCTGTTTTGGGGTGGTACTTTGAATTCCTGCTAAATCAAATTCTTGTAAAAGTTGTTCTTCAGAGATGGGATGAAGCCGCATCATAAGAATTAACTTAAACAATAGGTTTCGTCGCGTTTGAGCGAAATCGGGAACAAGGCTAGGAATTGCGTCTGGATTAGGCCAAAAAATATCTAAATTTTCACAAAAGTAATCCCGTAACAAGTAGTTTTCACAAAGAATATTGATAAAGATCTCCTGTGTGGCCCGAGAAACATATTGATTAGCTGCTAAAAAAGGATTGTTCCGTTCATCTTCAATAATTAAAAATTGAGCATTATCCTTCAATAATTGCCACGATGAGGTCCGATAATCCAATTTTTGCCGAATAAGAGTTTGACTAGGATAAGGTTCTTTCATCACTTTACTTAATGAAAGATAATTTTGAGCGGCAAAATCTTGGATATCGGCCAAAGGAAGATGCGATTCACTCACCCAACACGTTTTTTCTACTTGGACGGATATGGCTTCTGCCCCTATTTCAATTCCTCCCCCAAAGGAACGAGTTTGTTTATCAAAGCGTTCAATGGTTTGATAGTCCGCATTGGCATCCCAAATGCCAATTTTTTGTTTTGGAGCAGGAGTTGTTAAATGGATTTCATGATCAAATCGGGTTTTTAAGACATGGGAAATCGTATCTTTAAGACCATTTTGTTTTTCATCAATGACACAAAAAACAGGTTGAATGTTTCCTTGTCTTAACAAATCAGAAAGCACTTGAAGTGGGATTTGCATCGTTGTTAAAAAACGGGATGGATGTAAGATCAAAACATATTCTACTTGGGCAAGAAAACGTTCATTTTTGACTAAAACTTGGGGATCATGCAAACTAGCATAACTTAAAATCCCAAGATCACAATTGGGTTCAAGATCTTGAAGAAAGCGAATTTTCCAGGTTTCTGGAATCATAGATTTGGTATTTAATAACTGATCCAACCAATTTTGTATCCATTGCGCTTCATCATTTCCTTGGCATAATACTAAAATTTTATGATGATTCATCAAGCTTTGATTAAAAGGCAAGGTCAGATAAAGACCAAGATCTTGATAAAAGGGATTTTGAATAAATACGTTTTGTTTATCCATCAAGTCTCTACACACTTGAACATAATCAGGATCAAGTGAGACATGATCCGCTTCGCTGCGAAAATAGGTTGCGACCAAAACATCTTTTGGTAAAGACGATTTTTCCAACTGACTTAAAATTCCTTCAGAACTTGCAGGCCCATAGGTTTGCGCAGGAGGCGATTCAATATACGCTTTTAAAGCTTTTCCAAAAGATTTACGCAGATGTTCACTGGCTACGTCGTATTGGGAAACCTTAAGCCCTTTTTTTCCTTTCCCTAAAACGAGATCATCTAAATCTTTTAAAGTAAGCCCTCCTAAAAAAATAGAAAAAGTTCGAAGAATCAAAAAAGGAAAAATGGGCATAGCAAACCATAGAGAAAAAACTTGCGTATTAAACCAAAGAGATAAAGCTAAAGTAGTCAATACAATCCAAAAAAGAATTTTGGAAAGTGGATCAATGATTGGGCGTAGATTTTGGGCCTTCGCTTTAAGGATCCATTTTTCAATCCCACTGCCATCGCGCTTTTTTTCATACAATCCAAAAGCTATTTTTGAATTGTATTTGGGTAAGAGGTATTTTTGCGCTATCCATAATACAAATTGGCTTAAGGCCAAATAAAAGGAATAAATAAAGACAGGTAAAAAGGGGACAAAGGAAAAGCCCTTAATGAATCGTAAATCCTGAAAATGAGACCCATAAAAAATACTAAAACCAATAATCCAGATTAGGGTATACAGCCAAGAAAAGGCCATTGAAACCCCTTGTTCAATGCGATCTTGTTTTGGTCCCACACTCTTATTTTGAAGAAAGTAGAGAGCGATCATACTTAAAAGGCAGCTTACAATCCAAACCCATGGTATTTGTAACCATTGACTGACCGTTTGAAGAATTTCATTCATAAGTGACTCCGGTCTTTCCCTTTTGTAAAAAAGGTTCAACATTCAAGGCTTGAATAAAAGAAAACGGAGTAGAAATTTGTTTTCCGGTTTTCAAAAGATCGCATACATAAGAATTTTGTGGTTCGAAACAAAATAATTCCTTTTGCTGAAATTCCTCTAAATAAAAGAGAGGATCAAAATATCGGCTTTGTACTGCCGAAGAATGGAAATCGACCTCTTTTTTTAGGGAAAGTGAAAGATTCATAGCTTTGGCCCAATTTTGTAATTGGTTATAAAACGATTTTAAGTTGGCCTGGAGTGCTTCTAATTCCCGTTGAATTTGTTCCCGATTGTTTGATTTTTGAAGGGCTATTTCGTAATACGATTGCGCTCGACGGTAGGATAAGACATCGGCAAACCATGTAGCATATTGGGTTTTGTATTCCTGTAAAATTCGGTATTGCTCATCCATCCGTTGATTCCAGTTCTCTAAGGCCTTTTGAATGACCATAGCTTCTTTGTGTTTGGCATATAGACAAATTCCAAGTGGAATAAGTCCTAAAAGCAAGGTAAAGACCAAACAAGCCCAAATTCCCTTAGTGTTTTCAAAAAGAGTAAGACCGCAAAAAAGCATCGAGAAAACACACAGCACACATAAGCCAATGGTCCACTTCAAAAATTGGCTTTGACTCATTCGATGGGTTAAAAGCGACTCAACTTTTTGACTGCATTGATCAAGCTGATCCCCTTTTTCAAAGCGAACTTCGGGCAATAAGGCTTGTTCTTGAATGATCCGCAAATTTAAAGCTTCTACTTCCGCTTGCAGTCGCTTTAAGGCCATCATGCTCAAAGCTTGGACTTCCTCTTCTTGATACCCCGGTCGCAATTGTAAAGCGGGAACCTTTTTTTGAAGTTCTTCTGGAAATCGCTCATAATGATCTAAAATTTTAGCTTTCAGAATTTCGTTTTGTTGATGCCAAGCTTGAGCTTGAGTAGCCGCTTTTTTGGGAGTAGAGCGGTAAAAGGAAAAAGGAGTTACTTCTTTGGAAAGTGGAGTCACCTTAAAAAGGTCACTTGAAATTTCATAATCAGGAAGTTGATCTCCTTGTTGTTCCAAATAAATAGATTGGTGTTTCAAGAAATGATCGATTTGTTGGATGGTTTCTTGAATATCGTTGAGCTTAGCACTCCATAGAAAAGCCATTTGATGGCGATCCATTTGACAAGAAATCGCATATAAACGATAGGCACTCATCACGGAGGAATCTAAGCGGTTATAAGCGAGCATGAGTACGACGCTCCAAAATTCCAAATCGCTTTTCATCCGTTCACTTGGTCCCTGTTCTTGGCGATCCACCACCACAAAGCGACAATAGCTGGGATAGCCATTGCGATCCACAAAATCTTTTTGTTGCAGGGTTCGTATGGAACTTGGTACTGATAATAAAGAATCAATATTTCGAACACTGACAATTGTGATGGATTCCGGCAAGATTCCTTCATATCCAGAAATGGCTTCATCCTTTTGAATATTCGTTGGATCGTAATATTCAAGAGGTTTGGATAACCACTGAGTTAAACGAATAAGAGGGTTTTCCGTTTGCTCATCCACAGAAAGAGGCAATGGATTGGAACAAAAGTCATAGGGATTGTGAAAAAAATAGGGTTCCTTTTCATCCTCTTGACGCACGATGAGAGCATGCCATTGTTTTCCGTCGGTTATTCGTGATAAATCAGGTAGAGCTTCTTCAATGGTTTGACCATCTTCATGCCACAAACAAACTTCAAGCTGTCGGTGAGCATGGTCTTGATTTAAAAAGTGATTAAACAGGGGTAAGTGTTGATGAAAAGATTGTAGAGTCTTCTCATTTTGAATCAACACGGTAAACATACAAGTCTTTTCCTTTCCAACAGCGAGTTAAAAACTAAGTCGGACAAAATAAACCCGTTTAAGAGTTTATTTTGTCCGACCTAGTTCAAATTCGTCAAAAAACGAATTTGAAAAAGGAAGATATGGATGAAACAAAGGAAAACACTATTGGCTACGTTTGATGGAATCCGCTTGAGCGCGCATTTCTTTAGCTAGCTCATACAGCTTATATTCCTCTAAGAAATTGGCTGTTTGTTCCAAAATATCCAAAACAAATGGATCCTTGGCTTGGGCATACACTAAAGTTGGATCCTTTAAGTTTTGATTAAAGAGCTTGTATTCATGATCCATAAGCGTTTCTAAGTGTCCAGCCAGTTCATCGGGAGATGAAAATACCGAAACATAACGAACCAATTCCTTCAAACTTACTTGTAAAAGGCTTAATCCATTGTGTCGTCGAGACGTATTGGAAGGCATCGATGATTTTAAAATCAAAGGAATGTCCAAAATTGAAATAGGAACACGATATCCATTGGGATTGCTCTTGTTTTCTTGGCCAAAAGTATCACTTGAAAGGGGAACTTCCATTTTAAGAATACGTTGATAGGTTTCTGTTTCTTCAAGGGGTAAAAGTTGAATGGAGTCTGTATGAACATGTTTATCGGCATAGTGTCGCAGAGTGTCCACATACAAGGAATCGAGAGATAAGGCTCGTAAGACTTCATGAATTTTGGCGCTCCGATTTTTCCCATCGTAAATTAGATCCCCATTTTCTAAACCTAGGCGACCGTAGTTGAGCTGATATACTCCAACACCATTGGATTCCGTTTTAAAATCGAGTACATCGAATACCAACATCCAGAAGAAAGCAGCTTGATTTCCATATTCTTCGATATCCTGTTGCGCCTCGTCAAGATCAGGCATTTTAGCTGCTAAATGCCAAGCTTTGTCGATATGAGGAGTAATCTCTTGAATTTGTTCGTGGGGATTATTGGGATGAATGCTTTTTACCAACTGAGTATAGGCATTATAGTATTCGCCGCCATTGCGCGTATGGGTTTCCGATTGACAAGGAGGCGCAAATTTAGAAAGGCTATTGGCTCGTAGGCCATAATAAGCCCGATAAAACAAGATCGTATTGCGATCGATGTCATCGTCCCCTTCGCCTCCATGAGCTACAAGCTGTTCTCGGACAAGTTTGGCTTCGTGCGATTCGTCTCCTGTTTTTGGAGTCATTTCTGGATTAAAGGCACAAGCATCAATGCAGGTAGCCACTAACTCACTGGGTTTTTCAATAAAAGGTGTTGCCAAACCGCGCGTATTTTCAATGATATCCCGAACATATTGATCCACTAAAGCAAGCGAATCACGTTGATCATCATCCAGTAACAAATCAGCTTCAAGCTCCATAGCCTTTAAAATACCTTGATCAAGTTGTCCAGCCAGCTTTTTATGGGCTAAATCTTGATAGTAGGCAATGATATCGTCTTCAAACAGCGCTCCAAAGTAACGACTAGGATTGGGTTTTTTATTGGTTCCCACATACCGGAAAACCTTATCTACAATGCGTTGAGAAAGCGCGGAGTCCACTGAAATCAAAGAACCTTGATAAGGATAGCGCACTAAAATTTCATCAAGACAAGGTTTACTAGCGGCTACATAGCGTGTAGTCATGCCTGGAGCCAAGGTATAACGACGATAGATATCTTTTTGACGATTTTCCAGTCCCTTTAATTGCGATTGCAACGCTTCATAAAAGGATTCAAAACCCCGAATCATGTTGTCAAGATATTCAATCCCACGTTCTAATACAATTTTTTGAGCACAAAGTTGGTTGTAGGTCGCAATACTTTTTTCAATGTTCTTTAAAGTCTCTAGGCACTCATCCACTTGGTTTTGTGCTTTTTTCTTTTTATTTAGATTAAATTTAGAAAATCCTGTGTAGTTAGAAAAAGATTGATTTTCCCCTAATTCTAGAGCCTCTAAAGCGGTCTTCATACTTATTTTTTGTTTGCTTTCTTCTTTAAGAATGTCTTTTTCTTTTATATCTCTTAACGTATTCATATATTGAAGAGCCAGAATTAAATAGTAGCGAATCGCATTTGGAGGCAAATATGTATTTTTTACTTGTAAAGCACTATCAAGATAAATATCGTCTTTCACTCGTCCTTCATTTAATGCTCCTTCAAAAAGAGAGTAAGCTAAATCTTTAGCCTCTTGATCGCAATACGTCGTTCCAGCTATTAAATAATTTTTAAGAGTTGTATTTACGTTTTCTAATTGTTGGCCAATAACAGAGAGATTTTTGGCCCCTTTTTCGACATCCACTACACTTCTACAAGCGTCATCCACACTCTTTTTGGCTTTAGATAGCTTGGGATTAGTATCAACTGATTGTTTAGTTCTCTCCATGATCCGATCTACATATTGATCGGGCAAACTTTTTATTTTAGGATCGGTTCCTTCTACCATGCGCACAATATAAGACGCAAACGGTTTTCCATTATTTGCATCCGTTTTAAGCGTTAAAGCATAGTAATCACGACGATCAAGATCTTCTACTGCATAGCCCTCTTCTTTGCGCTTAAGTAAACGTTGCATTTCTTGATCATAGCGACGATCATATTCAAGCCATTGTTCCGAAATGCTTTTGGAAGCCCAATTGAGTCCCACAAGCTGACAAATATCTGCATAGGGATAGACCAAACGGCTTGCTCCAGCTCCGGCATAGCGATTGCGCCCTTTTTCTTTGACAATTTTGCGCAAAACATTATCTTCGGAGGAATTGCTGCGTTTATTGACCGGTCCAATCGACATCGCATATAAGATGTTGGCAGCATGATCCATATATTGTTCTAAGTCATTAAGCTTTTCGCCATTGGCATTTTGAGCATCGAATAAGAAGCAAAAATCATATGGAGCTAGATCGTAGTTTTGATACCGATCTGTTCCAGGAACAGGCAATTCAATTTTGACAGAATCGGCATATTCTTCAGGAAGCGTCTTATTGCCTTTCATTAAAAAGGCATCCAATTCTCGTATCGCGGCATAGGCATTGGATTGTAAATTGGTATGTTGATCTTCTGGAACCGATTGATAGAAAACTTCGGGCAAAATGAAGAAACCACGCGAAATATTGGCATTGTGATGAAAGTTATCTTGAAGATAACGTCTTACATAAAGAGCCACTGGAACGACCAATCCTGATCCAGTTCCTCCTGCAAGAGAACTGACGATTGTTAAACGCAGAGCCTGATCGGGACGACTTTGATCAACACGATATAAGTCTTGAATAGCGTCTTGAAGAGGGCCCATTTTATTAGCTTGAAGAGCAGCCTCAAAACCCAAACGAGAAATAGAACGCACTTGAGCTGCTCCTTCAGAAAGAACTTTCGCATTTAAGGGTGGATTGACCGGAAACCAATTTTCCTTAGCATGTGGATCGTTGCTTAAGTATTCACCTACGGTCATTCGTGCAGATGTTTGAACAATCTTGATGGTAGGATCCGCTTTTTTGATTAAAGGAATATCGTTAGCATCGGTATCAAAAATGACACATGAGATATTTTGTTTTTGGTCAGCAGGAATCATTTGAGCAACTTTGGCGACAATTTTGCTCCCAGTTCCGCCTAACCCAATCAATAAGGTCGGTGAACTCATACATTACCTCCTTTATGTGAGATATAAAACTTATATTTAAAGTGTATAAAATATAAAAATACCTTAAAAACTAAAAATATAATAGATTCATTAAAAATAAATCTTAAAGGTCACTTAAACCAACTGGTTTTTAAATTTATTTAGAGTTAAAGATTCAATGACAATTAAAAGAAAGAAGAGAATGCGGTTTCATAAAAATGTGGATTAAACATCCGTGACTTCAGTCATGAAAGGCCGCTCTCTCCTTTCTGTGATGTATCCCTTTCGGGTTTCTATAAATTTTAGTTTTTTATTACGATTTAAATTTATCTTTTAAAGAGCAAATAAACTTCTCATCTTCCCCTTCGGTTTCAATAACGGAAGTTCTTTTAATCAGAAAAGGTTTTTGCTTTTTAGATTGTGTAGAGGTTGATTGATATTCTTCTATGACTTCTGTAAGAAATTCGCTATCTCTTTGAACAGTTGTATTTTTAAAAGCCTCTAGATTGGTTAACTCCATCTTTCCATTTTTAGTGG
This sequence comes from uncultured Erysipelotrichaceae bacterium, assembly GCA_964389885.1. GTDB lineage: Bacteria > Bacillota_I > Bacilli_A > Erysipelotrichales > Erysipelotrichaceae > Allobaculum. Next base: position 10,270 of record CAYMGC010000031.1, read on the forward strand.
CCTTTACTTCTAAATCGGGAGCATAAACTCCAATTCTTCCACGAGGAATAAATTGGATTTTAGCTTTTTGAGCTCTCCAAGGTATCCAAGTAGACAAAAAATCTTTTTTAATTTGTCCTGGACTTACGGTTTCATCACTTCCATCTTTTGGTTGACAGGTTATTTTGGGCGTATTGGGCATTTTGGGAAGCCATTTTTTAAAAGGAGGAAGATAGCCAATGAGACCAATTAAAAGAATCAAACCAAGTCCTACTACCCACCAATTTTCTTGAAACCATTTGCCATGACGAATGAACCAATTTCGTTTGTCATCAATTTTGACGGATACTTCTTGGCTTCCCTGCCAAGGAATTTGATCGATTTCTTGATCAAATTTCAATATAAAATCAGCCTGATTGTAAGTTTCCCATTCAAAATTGGTTTGTTGTTCATTAGGAACAATGGAATAAAGACCGGGTGTATCTTCTTTGATAACTGTTGGCGTATCGCAAGAACTTTTAAGAACTTGAATGGAGGGAAGGCCTATTTGTTCCCATTCCTCATAGGTAGGAGTTTGCCCTTCCACAAGAAGCTTTACTTTAAAAGGATTGGTCGGCTCTAAAGTTTTGTTTAAGGTCCACGGCCCTTGATCTATGGTTTCAAACGATACCATTTTTTCTGCCCAAATATTGTAGTTGAGATGAGTGGTAGAAGTGTTGTATTTCAAATATGTTGCGGTAACGTCAATATCAAGATTTCCTTGCTCAACATGAATACTATCTCCGTCTTTAAAAAGGGAATCTAAAGTTTTTCCGTTGTTTTTAATACGGGCTTGATATTGAATGCCACCTTCGGATTGATTGATTAAATTGCGTTGAGGTAAGGCGCTTTGATCCAATCCACTTACCAGTTCAAAGTGAATGGAATAATCCCCTGTGGGCAAATCCGCTAAATTAGTAATCTTTTCGCCAGAAGGCGTGGTTAAATAGGCGATAACGTCTAAATTGGGTTTGTAATAAATTTCAATTTTTTGAGCATTTTGAGCTTTGACTTGATAGGTTCCAGGAGGAAAGCTTCCAGTAAAGGTAGCTAGCTCCCCACTCAAAGCGGTATCGGGTGGATTATCTTGGTGAAAATCGTTATCCGATGTTTCAGTAGCTTTTACCCCTACCACTTCCTCAAGAGTTCCAACTTCCTGTCCTTGAGCATTGGTTAATCCTTCAATTTTGGCATTGGGTCCCTGGACAAAAACCGTAAATTGAGACATGGGAATGTCAATTTCAAATTGGCCCTCACTCGCATTTAGATTTAAGCGATTCATGTTAAAAATACGATTAGAAATTTCAGTAACTTTTTCTAAAATTTGCGAACTATCCTTAGCCTTTTCAAAAAAGATGTTTTCTTCTTGGTTTTCCGTTAAAGGAATAACATTTTCGCCAATGGCTAAAAACGCCACATTGACTTCAGAATCTTTATTTTCAAAAAAGTCATCCATAAATTGTGTGACTTTTGTTTTATCCTCTAAAGCTTCATCATTTTTTTGAAAATCCCCATCGGTTAAAATCACTAACCATTTCTCATCGGCCTCGTTTTTCTCCAAATCGGCATACGCAGCTTCGACGGTTTCAAAGGGGGTATAGCCTGAAGCAGTTCTTTGAGAATGAATTTTTTGAACATTGATTTGAGTGGAGTCACTGCCATCTAACTCAATTTTTGGCCCATCTTTTTGACCATCTTTGGAGTAATCCGACATATAGTAAATGGCCATCGAATCATCATGTCCAAGCATTGAGGCAAAAACTTCCATCGAATATTTGGCTTTACTCCAGGTATCCACCATATTGCCATCATTATCCACATACATGCTGCCGGAATCATCGTATACGATATAGATGGCTCTCGAAGGTAAATCTTCTTGAGCTAAAAGAGAATGAGGTCTTAAAAGACATACAGATACCACAAATCCTACGCATTTAGCCCAATGTAGGGGTTTGATCCAACGTTTTTTGTGTTTTTCCATAAAATTCAGTCTTTCTAAAGACGATTGAGGTTTCATTCGACAATCGTATTTTCATTTGAGCAAGAGAAGAAAGCTTTTGCAAGAACAAATTTTTGGCTTTCTCTAAAAGCTAAGCGATCAAATTTTAAGGGATGGTCACTTATTTTAAAAATAGGCTGTTAGATTGTCTTTTGATTGTTCCTCGATAAGATTCCTTTTAAGACAAAAAGTCAAAAAATGGGACTGTAACAAATAAGCCCAAGCTTATTCGTTATAGTCCCATTACTTATCTTAATAAGTTTAAATCAATCTTAAAAATTTACTCAATCTTGTATAGGATCAAAAAAAATTCTTATTTGTTCCCATTTCACTTTAAATGGTAAAAATTTTCAATCGCCAAGAAAAAGAGTTTTTGGAAATTCAATTTTGGCCTTTACGCCTTGGTGATCCTCTCGATTTTCAATGGTAAGAGTACATCCAAGATTTGTACAAATTGTGGCACACAAATAGAGACCAAGACCACTGGATGTAGAGATATTTTCATGACCATTCTTACCCGTAAATCCTTTTTCAAAAAGACGAGGTAAATCTTCTAGAGCAATTCCACATCCTTCATCGGTAATGAAAAGAGTATTGGACTTGGTAGAAATACAAATTTTAGAATTGGGCTTGGAATACTTTAAAGCATTTGACAACAACTGTTCAATTACAAAGGCAATCCATTTTCGATCGGTAATAACGGGTTCTTGATCAAAGTTGCTTTCAATGGAGATGTGTTGGGTAATAAAGGATGAGGCATTTTCCCGTAAAATTGGACGAATAACCTCTTCCAAAGACACTGGAGTTAGGCGATAGTCTGATCCATCGAGTCGAATGTAAGCCATCGCTTGAGCTACACAATTTTGAATGCGTTTTTCACAAGCTCGAATTTCGGCCAAATTGGGAGAATCGAGTTGCAATTGTAAATCCATTGCCGCTAAAGGCAATTTAATTTGGTGAGCCCATAAAGAAAAATAATCTTGGCGTTCACTTTCTTCCTGTTTGGCTTGGGAAAGATTTTCACGTTTTTCTTGGGCGAGTTGCGCTAATTTTTCTACGGACCAACGTAAAGCAGGAGGATAATCTTGGGGATTAAATTGGTCAGCCAACAAAAGATGTTTGATTTCATGCAAATTGTGCAACGAAAAGCCAAGATAAATGACCAAGACCAAAAAAGAAAAAATCATATATACCCAAACTGGATCCGCACTTTCTTGAAACGCCCAACAAAGCAACCAAAAGCTGATCCCCGATCCTAGCCAAGCGACAATCAACAACCAATTTTGTTGCCAAAGAGCTTTTAAATAGACACGATATTTTTCTGACATCTGTTGTCCTCTTTTTTAATCTTTGTCGAATCCGTCCTTTATTAAAGTTCTTTTTCTTTTTTAGCCTCTAAAATCCAAAAGCCTTTTTCCCGAAAGACGCGTGTGGCATTGAGTCCTAAGGAGTTGAGATAGTCTAAAGCACTTTGACCACCATGTTGCTTGCGAATAACAATCCATAAAGTACCACCGACTTGGAGATGCGTGGTACATTGTTCAAACAATCCATAAATGACTTGTTTTCCGGTGCGAATGGGTGGATTGAGGACAATACAAGGATATTGGCGCTCATCGACATAATTTTGTTCCAATACCTCTGCCTGTATGTGATACGCTGCATAATTTTCTTTGGCCAAATGGCAAGCTTGTTCGTTGGGATCAATACCAACTACTCTGCAATGCCAAAAGGTTCCAAGGACTACTCCAATGACACCAATGCCACAGCCTAAATCAAGAACACTTTGGCAAGGTGTAGCGTGGTCTAAAAGATAATCCAGTAAAATACGCGTTCCCGTATCCAAGCCATCTTTGGAAAAGACCCCTGCAGAAGAGAAAAGAGTAAACGTTTTTTGGTGCAAAGTAAATGTGATTGGAAATTCGGTTTTATCTAAGGTTGAATCATTTTCATAGTAGTGAGACATGAGTTAACTCCTAAAAAAGACAGGGAAGCTCCCTGTCTTAATCTTAATATTTATTTTTTCTTGGGTTCGACTGGTTTTTTCACACGATAAATTAAAGCACCAAGAGGTGGAACGTCCACGCTAATGCGCCATGGTTGATTCATCAATGGCAAATGAATCGCTTTGGCATTATGAACTTCGCTATCGTCTAAGCGACCACCATACCGTTTCCATTGCGTATTGAGCAATTCTTGATAAATTCCCCCATATGGTACACCGAATTGGAGCTTATAACCATTTGTGGAGAAGTTGATGATGAAGACATAAATGTCCTTGGACCCCTTACGCATGAAAGAGAATGTATTGTGGTCTGCATCATCAGCATTGATCCATTGGAAGTTTGTAGGATCATAGCCATAATAGAAGGCATCGTTACGGGTGCAAATACCAGTCATATCGGCAAAGAAAGCTTCAAAGTCGCGATGCATGGGATATTTGCGTAAGAACCAGTCATTTCCTTTTTGTTCATCCCATTCACGAAGCATACCGAGTTCATTGCCCATGAAGTTTA
>CAYMGC010000032.1:0-14565 GCA_964389885.1 uncultured Erysipelotrichaceae bacterium
TATTACGTTACGAGGAGCAATTTATGACTATTTCTTTACGGCTTAACGATCAAGATGCCCAACTGATTAAAAATTACGCTCAACTCAATGGCCTTTCTGTATCTGAACTCATTAGAGAATCCGTTTTGGAACGCATTGAAAACGAATATGATTTAAGAGCTTATGATTTAGCAATGAGTGAATTTGAAGAAGATCTCATAACTTATTCTCTTGACCAAGTGGAAAAGGAACTTGGTCTTCAGTGAAATACACTGTTGAATTTTCAAAAAGAGCGTTGAAAGATCTAAAAAAGCTAGACCGTTTCACCGCGGCCTTAATTCTTGGATGGATAAGAAAAAATTTAGATAATTGTGAAAATCCAAGGCTCCATGGAAAAGGATTAACAGCGAATCACTCTGGAAAATGGAGATATCGTATAGGCGATTATCGCCTAATTGCTCAAATCCAAGATGAGAAAATTTTAATCTTAATTCTGAATGTAGGGCACAGACGTGATATTTACACAAGTGTGCAATGAACTTTATTTTGATTTCAATCAAAAGAGCTTGTAACAAATTCTCTTTGAATTTATTACAAGCTCTTTGTTTATTATCAACCAGTAAAAAAGCTTAACTTTAGTGAAAACCAAAGATTTCTAGGAATTTTCTTGAATTTTATTTCTTAGTAAGAAAGTCAAAAAGTCCTTCCTCTATCATCTTAACCAATAAAATTTATGAGGATAATTAATTTGATTCTTTGGGAATAAAACGCACTTCCAATTCCAAATCAATGCCAGTTTGGGCTTTTACCTCCGCTTGAACTTGACGAACTAACTCTAAAAACTCGGCACAAGTGGCTTCTCCATCGTTGATTAAAAAACCCGTGTGTTTGGTTGAAACCATCGCGTCCCCTACCCGTTTTCCTCGTAAACCACATTCTTGAATCAAGGCTGAGGCATAACCTTTTTTGGGGCGTTTAAAGGTAGAACCAGCTGAAGCTTTATCCATAGGTTGCTTGGCATACCGTTTATCATGCAATTCTTGAATTTTAGCATGAACTTTCGTGGGATCGGCTGGTTTTAGTTGCAAATCAGCATAGATGACTACCCCAAAATGGTCGGTAAACCATGAATGGCGATACGATAAATCTAAATCATCCGCTTTGACTTCATGCAACTTTCCATTTTCATCCAAATACCCCACTTGAAGGAGTACATCTTTGATTTCCCCATCATAAGCTCCTGCATTCATAATGACTGCACCACCGATAGTCCCTGGAATGCCACTGGCAAATTCAAAGCCTTGAAGACCTTCATCGGCCAAATACTGCGCCAAATCTCCATTTTCTTGTCCCGCATATACGCGAACAATTCCATTTCCTAAATTTTCAATTCCGGCTAAACTTGGCCCAATGTGCAAAATAGATCCATCATAGCCCGCGTCTTCAAAGAGCATATTGCTGCCATTCCCAAGGACAATGAGGGGCCATTGGTTTTCTTGATGTAACTTTAAAATTTCTTGAATGTCCTCAACCGATTGTGGTTCATAAAAACGCGCAGCCGGGCCACCTATTTTAAGTGTTGTATAATCTTTCAACAACACATCTTTTTTATAGTCCATATTTTTTCCTCTTACATCCAAAAGTCCTTCTTTGCCCAAATACAAAGAAGGACTTTTTGGCTTTCCTTTTCAACTTTACTCATTATTCAGATCGCAAACAAGTCTAAAGAAACCATACAAAAAAGCGGCGCAGTTACGCCGCTTAAATACTTAATTGGGTAAAGCTGTATCCGTGACGGATAAGCGGTTAATAGCGCGTTGCAAAGCCAATTCGTTGCGACGAAGTTCGCTTAAATCATCGCGTTTTTCCAGACGTTTACGGGCCCGAATGTAAGCTTTTTGGGCACGTGGAATATCAATTTCCGCTTTTCCTTCAATGGCATCGGTCAAAAGAGCGGCCCGATCGTCATCGTAATGCAACACTCCACCTGAAATGGCGAAGTCTTCCGTTTCCCCTTTTTCATTGACAACCCGCAAACGACAGGGGACCAAAGTCATGACAATGGGCATGTGATTGGAAAGAAGAGTAAATTCTCCCACCACACTTCGCGCATGAATGCTTTTGACAGACTGTTCAAGATAGCGCCCGTTTGGGGTCACGATTTTCAAGTTGATCACTGCGCTTCATCCTCAATGAGTTTGGCTTTGGCTACAGCTTCTTCAATGGATCCTACAAACATAAAGGCTTGTTCCGGCAAATTGTCGTATTTTCCCGACAAGAGGGCTTCAAAAGAGTCAATGGTTGTTTGAAGTGGAACGTATTCACCTTGAATGCCAGAGAATACTTCGGCGACATGGAAAGGCTGTGATAAAAAGTTACGCACCCGACGCGCCCGGTTAACGATCTTCTTATCTTCTTCGGACAATTCGTCCATACCTAAAATCGCAATAATATCTTGTAATTCATTGTACTTCTGCAAAATCTCTTGTACACCACGGGCCACTTTGTAATGCTTTTCTCCAATAACAAGTGGATCCAACATACGGGAACTCGATTCCAAGGGGCTTACCGCAGGGAAAATACCAAGAGCCGCAATGGAGCGATCCAATACTGTTTTGGCATCCAAATGGCTAAAGGTCGTTGCGGGAGCAGGGTCAGTTAAATCGTCGGCTGGCACATAAACCGCTTGAATGGAAGTAATCGATCCATCTTTAGTCGAGGTAATACGCTCTTGTAATTGACCCATTTCTGTGGCTAAAGTTGGCTGATACCCTACTGCAGAAGGAACACGACCAAGCAAAGCGGATACTTCAGAGCCTGCTTGAGTAAAACGGAAGATGTTATCAATAAAGAGCAGAACATCTTGATGTTCCACATCACGGAAGTACTCCGCAATGGTCAATCCTGTTAATCCTACACGCATACGCGCACCTGGGGATTCATTCATCTGGCCATACACCAATACGGTCTTATCTAAAACGCCAGATTCCTTCATTTCCATGTACATGTCATTCCCCTCACGCGTGCGTTCCCCTACGCCAACTACGACAGATTTTCCACCGTGTTCGGAGGCAATGTTATGAATTAATTCTTGAATTAAAACGGTTTTTCCTACGCCAGCTCCACCAAATAATCCAATTTTTCCCCCTCGCGCATACGGAGTTAATAAGTCAATAACCTTAATTCCAGTTTCTAAAATGGCTGAGGAGGTGTTTTGTTCATCAAATTTAGGTGCGCTACGATGAATGGGCATCGTTTTATCCGTAGCGACTGGGCCGAGTTCATCGATGGGTTCTCCAAGTACGTTAAACATACGACCGAGGACTTCATCGCCTACTGGAGCTTGAATAGGCGCTCCAGTATCAATGGCTTTCATGCCTCTGACTAAGCCATCTGTACTGCCCATGGCAATACAGCGCACTAAGTCATTGCCAATCCCTTGAGCGACCTCGACGGTTAAGCTTTGTCCATCTTTAAGCGGAATTTTAACGGCGGTCAACAAATCGGGCAATTTGCCATCCGCAAAGCGAATATCCACAACTGGACCTACGATTTGGGTGACAATGCCGATGTTTTGTTCCTGCTCGGAACTCGTAGTTGACGCCGTAGTGGGTGTGGTTTGTTGTTCCATCCAATATCAGTGTCCTTTCTACTTTAAGGCGTTGGCGCCGCCAACAATTTCCGTGATTTCTTGGGTAATGGCGGTTTGACGGATGCGGTTGTACTCGAGGTTGAGTTTTTCCTCTAGCTCTTCGGCATTGTCGGTGGCCGTTTCCATGGCCATACGCCGGCTTGCTTGCTCACTCGTCTTGCTTTCCATGTATTTGGAATACAGAGCGGATTTCACGATTAAAGGAATCAAGGAGGCAAGCATCACGGATTTCTCTGGTTCAAAAATGGTTTCGGCCCGCACCTTTTTTTCTTCGACCGGTTTTGGCTCTTCCGGAGGAAGAAGGGTTTCTAGTTTTGGTTCAAAGGTCAACGTATTGACATAACGTGTATATAACACTTTAATCGAGCCAATTTTATGCTCATTAAACAAACGCAATGCTTCGGCTACATACTCCGATAACTCTTGATAGGCATCTTCTTCATGCATGTCTAAAAGCATCGCATGCACATCAATGTTTCGGGCTTTGGCCCAAGCGGCTCCATGACTACCTACGATAACCAAGTAGCTATCTTTGGGTAAGGTCTTTTCGACTTGTTCAAGCGCTTTAAACACATTGGCATTGTAGCTGCCGCAAAGCCCCATATCGGAAGTAATTACGAATAGGTAAGTGGGCTTATCGGCATCATCCTTTAACAAACGGCTTCCTTGGTCTGCGCGCGCTAAGACCATCCCTAGCACTTCTTGCATGCCATTGGCATATTCACGATTTCTCTCCATTGCTCCGCGAGCTTTGTTGAGTTTCGCACTGGCGACCATTTGCATCGCATTGGTGATCTTTTTAGTGGACGCGACCGAAGCAATGCGGCCTTTGATGGCCTGCTTGCTTGCAGGCATCTTACAGACCCGCCTTTACTTTGTAATCATCTAAGAAAGCTTGCATCGTCTTTTTGATGGTTTCAATCAGCTCTGGACTTAAGACTTTCTCATCCGCAATTTGTTTTAAGATCTCTGGATGTTGCGTTTTGAAATGCAAAAGCATCTTGGCTTCAAAATCTTGAACTTTATCCACCGGAATGGTGCGCAAGAATTTGTATTTTCCTGCAAACAAGGCCAAGACTTCTTCTGGCATAGAAAGAGGAGAATATTGGGGTTGTACCAACAATTGCGTTAAACGATACCCATGGTTCAAAACTTCTGCGGTAGCTGCATCCAAGTCGGAGCCGAATTTGGAGAAAGCTTCCATTTCGGCAAATTGGGCCAATTCCAGTTTCAAAGAGGCTGACACTTGCTTCATGGCTTTCACTTGGGCTGCAGAGCCAACGCGGGAAACGGAAAGACCCGAATCCACGGCGGGACGAAGACCAGCGTTAAACATATCGGTCTTTAAGAAGATTTGTCCATCGGTAATGGAAATGACATTGGTTGGAATGTAAGCGGCAATGTCACCCGCTTGGGTTTCAATAATCGGTAAGGCGGTTAAAGAGCCACCTCCATGGTTTTCATTGAGTCTGGCGGCGCGTTCTAACAAGCGAGAATGCAAGTAGAAGACATCCCCTGGATAGGCTTCACGTCCAGGTGGACGACGAAGAAGCAACGCCATGGCACGATACGCTACGGCATGTTTGGACAAGTCATCGTAAACAATTAAGACATCCTTGCCCTGCTCCATCCACTCTTCGCCCATCGCACATCCCGCATAGGGGGCGATGTATTGCAAAGGAGCGGCTTCGGAAGCGGTTGAAACCACGACCGTGGTGTAATCCATAGCACCAAATTGTTTGAGCTTTTCTACAATTTGAGCGACTGTACTGGCTTTTTGACCAATGGCTACATAAATACAAAGAACATTTTGATCTTTTTGGTTGATGATCGTATCAATCGCAATGGCCGTTTTTCCCGTTTGACGGTCGCCAATGATCAATTCACGTTGGCCACGACCAATTGGAATCATGGAGTCAATAATTTTTAAACCGGTTTGTAAAGGCACGGAAACACTTTTACGCGTCATGACTCCAGGCGCTACGCGCTCAACGGGACGAAGCGTTGTATCTTGAATTGGCCCTTTGCCATCAATTGGTTGTCCTAAAGCGTTGACTACGCGTCCAAGCAAGCCATCGCCAACGGGAACCTCAACGACATGCCCAGTGCGTTTTACCGTGTCGCCTTCTTTGATGTCGGGGTTATCACTCATCAAAACCACGCCCACTTGATCTTCTTCTAAGTTCATCACCATGCCATATACATCGTGAGGAAATAAGAGAAGCTCAGACATCATGGCGTTTTTCAATCCATAGACCGTCGCAATTCCGTCCCCGACACTTAAAACTGTGCCGCTTTCGTTCATTTCGACGTCTTTGTCGACGTTTTGGATCTGTGCTTTGATCAGTTTTGAAATCTCTGCAGGATTCAAACTCATTCACATCACCTTTCAGCTTTTTAAAAGCTGTTCTTTCATTTTGTCGAGCATTCCAAGATAGCTTGCATCCATGACGGCATCTTCCGTACGAAGGGTAAGACCTGCAATGAGCTTCGGATTGATTTTGCAGTGTAAGCGAACTTGGCCACCAAGCTTTGTTTCCAAACGCTTGGCAAGTCTTTCTTTTTGCGCCTCGCTTAAAGGCGTAGCACTCTCCACATAGATGTTTTGAATGTTGTTGAGTTCATCCAACAGTTTGTCGTAATCGTCTGCGATGGTTAAAAGCTTGCCCGCCATATGATGACGGCAGACGATTTTCAAAAAGTCTACAAAGGAAGAAGAGACATCGTTTTGAAAAATATCCAATAACAAAGTCTCTTTTTGATTGGCTGGAATTCCAGGGTGGATGAGCACTTTTTCCAGATCAGGATTTTGTTCAAACACCGATCGCATCAAGTTGAAGTCTTGCACAAACGTATCTTCTTGGTGGGTGTCCTGCCCGATGGACAATAAGGCTTGAGCAAAGGGTAAGCTTCTATCTACCATTGCCCCTCACCTACCTGATCGATCAATTGATCGAGAATGTCTTGTTGCTTGTCAGCATCGATTTCGGATTCCAAAATGGCGCCAGCAGCTGCAAGAGCGACTTCGGTGATGGCGTTTTTCATTTCTTTTTGCGCTTTCAGCTTGTCACGCTCAATGTCTTCTTTTGCGGCGCGTTCGATGTTTTCTGCCTGATTTTTGGCAGAATCGAGAATCTGCGTCTTTTGCGCTTCGGCTTCGCGCTTGGCGAGGTCAATGATCTCATTGGCCTTCGCTCCAGCCGAAGCGATTTGGGCATCGTATTCCTTTTTTTCCTCTAACGCTTCTTGACGTAGCTTTTCAGAAGCATCAATATTTTGTTGAATCAGCGCTTGACGCTTATCAATAAAGGCCAACAGCTTATTCCAGAAGAAATGCTTCACAAACACCACGATTAAAAACGTGGAGATGCATACTAAAAGAACGTCTTGCCACGAAATCCGCAGATAGTTGTCAATATTGAAATCAATCATTGGATCTCACCAATGTTAACCTTTAACAAAGATAAGCAAAATAGCGATAATCAGCGCGTAAATACCTGTTGTTTCGGCCAAAGCGATACCCAAAACCATGATGGATTGGATTTTACTCGACGCATCGGGATTGCGTCCTACGGCTTCGGCACCTTTACCAGCTGCAAAACCTTGCCCCATACCAGGACCTAAACCAGCCACCATGGCGATACCAGCACCAAGAAGAGCCATACCTCTGACAAATTCTTCGTTGAACATAAAATAATTTCTCCTTTTGAGGGTAAAGTCTCACTTGTCGTTTTAGACAAGTCCTATCGTTTAAAACGCAGTCAAACAAGAGGTTACTCTTCTTGTTTGGCCACCTGTTGTCCAAGGAAATACGTTCCAAGGGTAAAGAAGATGTAGGTTTGAATGACACCAGAGAACACATCAAAATACATGTGAATAAAGGGGGTTAAGGTCAAGCCAAAATATCCCCAAGGAGCAAGGTTCTTAATCAAGGTATAAATCAAAAGTGTAATGATTGTCCCCGCTAAGATGTTGCCAAAAAGACGCATGGTTAGCGAAATGGGGGTGGCCAATTCGCCAATGATGTTTAAAGGCGTTAAAAGCCACATTGGCTCGGTCAATTCTTTTAAACGAGCCCCCAAGCCGTCTTTGGTGATGCCATGAAACTGGATCATTAAAAAGAACATCAAGGCAAGCGTTGCGTTAAAGGATACATTGGAAGTTGGATTTTGAAATCCAATCAATCCCACTAAGTTGGATAAAAGCATTCCCACCATAATCGTGCCAAACATCGGCAAGTAATGGATGGTTTGTTCTTTTAAATTGCCTGCAATGACATACAGGCACAAGTTGTACAGCTCCTCAGACCAATACACAATGCCCTTTGGGGCTTTGGAAGGATCTGCATTCTCAATTTTCTTTCCGGCAATGTAGGCCACAATGGCCATCACCACACAGATCACCAGCCATACTAAAATCGACTGGTGAATTGGAAACTGAAAGGAGCCGATGCGAATGACAAGTTGGGAAACATCGCTCATAGGCAATCCTTTCCGTGGTTTGTAAAAGCGTAGGGGTAGAAAAAGTGCAAGCGTTTAAGTGAGTGGATCTTTTTTTTCCTTGAAGTTTTCCACGTTTTCTTTTTCTTGATCTTTTTCCAAAGGCAAGACAGAGGTCGTTGTCTCCCCTGTGTCTTGACCTTTTTTTTCCACCGCGTTTTCCTTGAGGGCGTAGACAAACACACTGAGTTTTTGAATCATGATGCCCCCGAGCATACAAAGCACTGACAAATGCAACCAAGCGCCTAAAAAAAGCGTAATCGCATAAAAGAAATAGCGCCCCATATACCCTAGAACTCCTTTGTTTTTGGTCTGGGTTGCATCCAATTGACTGGCCCAATAACAAATCATCACAAAGCCAATGGTGGCTACAAGCAGGCCCCAAACTAGCCCTCCTAAAGCTAAGAGCTTAGACTCTGGATTCCAAAAGCAGGCAATAAGCAAAGCAGCGATTAAACCAAAGCCAAGGGTGTAAACAAAGCAGTTCTTGATCATTTTTTGAAGATGAATTGGCATCTTATTGTTGATTGTCTTTTTCCTTTTGTTTTTTCTTATTCGACCATATGAGCACAATGAAGCTTCCAATGACCGCATACAACGTTAAAACAATGACCCAAACAGGGGACATATGGGTCCAAGAATCCAACAAATAACCAATCCAAATGCAAACTAAGAGATTGACGAGTAAAAAACCGCCAAATTTAGCTGGTTGCATTACTTCGTGCCAAAGATACGGTCGCCCGCATCCCCAAGACCCGGAACAATGTAACCATTTTTGTTGAGTTTGCCATCCAAAGCAGCCAAATAAATATCGACATCTGGATGGTGCTTTTCGACGTTTTTAACGCCTTCTTCTGCGCCGACAAGACAAACCAACTTAATGTTTTTTGCCCCTTGTTTTTTCAACATGTCGATGGCCGCTACACTGCTTCCCCCAGTTGCTAGCATCGGATCAACGACAATGGGAACCGCATCTTTGATGTTTTTGGGATACTTTTCAAAGTAAGTATGCGGCTCAAGGGTTTCTTCATCTCGAAACAACCCAATATGGGCGACTTTGGCAGTGGGAATTAAATCAAGAATTCCTTCAGTCATTCCAAGTCCCGCTCGCAAAATAGGAGCCACAACCACATCTTTGGCCAGCTGATATCCTGTCATGGAGCAAATGGGCGTTTCGATTTCATGGTCTACTAGTGGCAAATCACGTGTCACTTCGTATACCATTAGCGAACCGATTTCGTTTAGGTTGTCACGAAAGTCCTTAGTGTTCGTGTTTTTGTCACGCATTAAGGTCAGTTTGTGCTTGATCAATGGATGATCAATTACCTTCAACAATATGGATCACCTTCCTTTTCTGCTCAAATTATATCAAAGAAGCCATAACCCAAAACCAATCCGTTTCGAGCTTAGAAAAGAAAAGGAGTCTTTGCGATAAGATGAGCAGTTTTCTTTATTCTTTATTGTCATCCTCTTTTTTCCATTCCCCTCTTGGAGTACTCAAATTTTTACAAGTCGTTTTCAAAATACTCTTCTTTCCATAAGATAAAGATTTTTAAGATCTCTAGAAGCTGAGAAAGGAAAAATCTCTAGGTCAGTTCATCTTCAGGCTTGGTAAGGTTCCTCACTAATTATTTTTCTACGTTTGCTTTTAATTTCAGTAATTTACCAATAGAAACGACTAATGGATTTTATAAGAATTTTAGGCTGAATTTAATCTTCTAAAAGAAGTAGAAAATTAAAGGATAAGACGTTTTATCTTTTCACTTTTTAAGGCTTTGGAATAAAAAGTCTTATTTCGTGAAATTCTGTTAGAAAAATTTAAGAAATTTGTATAAAAAGTTCAAAAAACAGTAAGTAAAACCCTCTTACAATCAAGACAGGCCACTTTAAGGAGGAATTCCATGAAAAATATTCTTGCGATTGTAGAAGATGAAACGGAATTAGCCGACTTGCTTAAGCTTTACTTAAAGAATGAGGGCTATTCGGTCGAAGTCTTTTACACGGGACAAGACTTCTTACAGTTTTTCAATCATATGAATTCTAAGGATGAGCTTGGTTTAGTCATTTTAGATATTATGTTACCGGATATGGATGGATATATCCTTTGTCAATCCATTCGGGAAAGCTCCTATTGTCCAGTCATAATGTTGACGGCAAAAAGCAATAGTGAAGACAAAATTTTAGGTTTGGCTCTTGGAGCGGATGATTATATTACTAAGCCCTTTCATCCTTTGGAGCTGATCGCTCGAGTAAAGACCCAATGGCGTCGCTATACTACCTATAATTTTAAAAAAAGCGCTTGTTCTTATGAAATTCGTGGTCTTTCCATTAATCAAGAGAATCATAAGTGTTTTTTATATGGCAAAGAAATTTCCTTAACCCCCATTGAGTTTTCAATTCTTTGGTATCTTTGTGAACACCAAGGAACTGTAGTATCGAGTGAAACGCTTTTCGAAGAAGTTTGGAAGGAAAAATATTACTATAGCAGTAATAATACAGTAATGGCTCATATTGGTAGATTACGTGAAAAATTAAAGGATTCGGCTCGTTCGTCTAAGTGGATTAAAACGGTTTGGGGTGTGGGTTATACAATTGAAAATTAGAAAAAAGGAAAACGGATGGTAAAAGAAGAAATGAAAAATTTAAAAGATAAAAAAGAAATTTCTTCAATGTCTTTTTCACTTTTAAAAAGAAAAATTTTTTGCTACGGTATTATTTTTATTTTTAGTGGATTTCTATTTTTTTATGGAATGGTTTTTCTCTTTAAAAACCATTTTTCAGCTCTTCTACAAGAAGGGCTTCAATTTAGTTTCCATTTAAATACCGTGGAAGCCGTTGCTTTATATGAGCACATTTTTCGCAATTATCGTGATCTTTGGATTGTCTTACTCTTTTTACTCATTTTTTTAAGCTCTCTTTGGCTCTATTGCCATTGGATTACTCAATATATCCAAAAAATAAATGCCTCTTTGGATGGCCTTCTTCAGCCAACTTTAATTTCTCCTCCGTTATCGGAAGAATTAAGACCCATTGAGAAAAAAATAGAAGACCTAAAATTTCATTTAGAGAATCAAAAAACGGAAATACAGCTCCATCAACAAAAGAAAAATGATCTCATTATGTATTTAGCGCATGATCTGAAAACACCTTTAGCTTCTGCTCTTGGCTATCTTACTCTTTTAAAAGATGAAAAAGAAATTCGCCCTGATTTACAACAAAGATATCTAACCATTGTTTTAAACAAAGTAAACCATCTAGAAGAGATGATTGAGGAGTTTTTAGAGATTTCAAAATACAGTCTTTCTACGCTTTCTTTAACGTATTCCACCATCGATTTGCCCCTTCTCATTGAGCAAGTCCTATTTGAGCTTCAATCTCTTTTGAACTCTAAAAATCTTTCTTATTCCCTTTCTTTTCCTTCCCCAATTTTGCTTTCCTGCGATCCAGATAAGTTACAACGTGTTTTTAATAATATTTTGCATAATGCGATCTTATATAGTGATCCTCACACCACAATTGAAATTAAGGGAAGAGTAGACGGAAAAAAAGTGATTCTCTCCTTTTCCAATTCGGGACCAACTATTCCTATTGAAAAATTGGCGCTTATTTTTGAACAATTTTATCGTTTAGATAGCGCAAGAAATTCAAATGGGTCTGGCCTTGGATTGGCTATCGCTAAGCAGATTGTGCTCTTACATCAAGGAGAAATCAAAGTTACAAGTCGAGATAAAATAACCACTTTCACAATTGCTCTGCCTCTTTCATCCGATAAGATCGAGAATTCGTAAGAAAAAAAGAGGAAATCGGCAAAGAAAAAGAAAAAAAGCGCCTTTTTGTTTTTGGTAGGCTAAAAAAGCCAAAACAAAGGCGCTTTTTTAGAGCAGAAAGGAGCTTTTTGAAGTGGAACTGTGTATTCAAAATCTCACTAAAGTGTTTCAAAAGAAAAAAGCAATAGATGATTTATCTTTAAAGTTTCATCCAGGCCTTTATAGCTTACTCGGAAAAAATGGAGCAGGGAAAACCACCTTAATGGAAATGATTGCAGGCAATCTAAAGCCTAGTAAAGGTCGAATTTTATATAACCAAATTCCAATTCAAGATCTTAACGATAAATACGCTGAACTTTTCGGCTATTTGCCTCAAGAAGTTGGCTTTCCCTTGGAGTTTACAGTTCAAGACTATTTAGAATACGTAGCGGTTCTAAAAGGACTGTCTAAAAAGGAAAGTGCTTCTAGAATTTTGACACTCCTTGAAAAGGTTTCGCTTTTGGATAAGCGAAATCAAAAAATTTCCAAACTATCAGGAGGAATGAAAAGACGTTTAGGCATTGCTCAGGCCTTACTCAATGATCCTAAAATTCTTATTTTAGATGAACCCACAAGCGGCCTTGATCCTAAAGAGCGTCTTTACTTTAAAAATTTTATCTCCAAGCTTTCTAAAGAGCGAATTATAATTATTTCTACTCATATTGTCAGTGATGTAGAATCGATTGCCCATCGGCATGCGTTGCTTCAAGATGGAAAATTATTGCGGATAGGAACGAAAGAAGAACTTTTAAAAGAGTTAGAGGGAAAAATTTGGCAAATTCAATTGAACCAAGAATGGAAGGAAGAATTCGGCCAAATTATTTGGGAAAAAACAGATGAAAGAGGAAATTTTATTATTCGCTATTTCGCTTTGGAACCCATTCATAAAGAGGCCATTTCCCAAAAACCTTGCTTAGAGGACTTATTATTTTTGCTTTTTGAAGGGAAGAGAAATCAATGAGTCTATTTTGGATAGAGATTAAGCGTATTCTTCATACGAAGTCCTTCTTTCTCCTTTGGATTTTTTCCCTAGCTCTTTCGGCTCTTTTTGCTTGGCTTCCTACAACCTATGCCTATAGTCAATACGTCAATAAAGAGGGAAACCAAGTTGTCTTAAAAGGAATTTCTTCTTTGGAGTATGAAAAAAGGCAACAAAAAGCAATTCAAGGACCAGTAGTGGCTCAAAAAGTAAAGCAAGCCGTTCATACTTATCAAGAGTGCTTAACAAAATATGGAGTAAGCCAATCGTATGACTTACCAGAAGAGATCTATGAAAAAGAAATTATGCCCATCGCTCCGCTTTTGCATGGGGTGAAAGAGCTATTTGCGGATCCCAAAACGGGGATGGCCCCTTCCTTAATGGAAATTGATCTAGAAAAGCTCGATTTTTACTATACTCTGTGTGAAAATCGCGTAGCGACCATATTAGAAATGGAAATGCCACATCAAGAAGAGGCTAAAAACCAAGCTTTAGCTTTATACAAACAAGTAAAAAAGCCTTTTTTATTGCAACCAGGAATAAATTCTTCAATCTTAGATTATCAAAATCTACTTGGTTTTCTTCTCTTGCTTATTTGCATTGCCTTCGTTGCGCCAACATTTAGTCTTAATTATCAAACTAAAGCTGATGCTGTCTTTCGTTCTACAAAATATGGAAAAAAGCCACTCGCTATCGCAAAAATTGGAGCTACATTTTTGATGAGTACTCTCTTCTTTCTGAGCTGCACTATTTTATATTTAATTTTAGTTAATTCCTTTTTTGGATGGCAAAGTACTCAAACTTCTATTCAAATGGTTTATTCTATTGCAACCTTAGCCAATTTAAACGTTTTAGAACTTCAAATTGTTTTCGCCTGTTGTTCTCTTTTGGCTTTATTAGCTTGTCTTGGAATGACCTTGTTTCTTTCCGCCACTTATAAAAATACTTTGCTTTGTCTTGCCCTAGCTTTTATTCTCGCTTTAGCTCCCACAATCATTTCCATGATTGGATCAGAAGAGGTTTCTTTATGGCTTTGTACTTTTCTTCCCGCAAGCACCATCAGCATTCAAGCTAGCCTTTTATATGCGATTACAGATTTTCATTTCTTAGTCCTAGAAGGGTTTACTCTTTGGAGTCCTTTTGGCATGATAATTGCTTGTCTTTTAGAAATTCCTCTCTTTGTTTTTTTGACCATCTATTCTTATTGTCATCATCAAGAATAAATGCCAATGGTCAATAACTTAAATCCAAAATCGTAGCTTTAAAACTCTATTTTCTAAGAATACTTCAATCTTTAAAATAGGTAAGATTTGCTTTTACTTAGCGCATTTAAATCGAAATTCACTCAATCTCATGAAAAAAAAGGGGCTGTAAATTATTCTCGATTTTCAATCGAAAATAATTTAACAGCCCCTTAAAAATGTTTTTAGAGATAGAAAAATACAAAATCTAGAACTTTAATGTGCTTTATTAAAAGAGATAAAAGATTTTAGCCTTTTAAACCACGAGATTGGCGATCCATGTCTTCAATCACGATATCGTAAACCTCACCTAAAGAACGACAATATTCCAAAACTTCCCAAGGCTTATTGGTATGGAAATGGATTTTGATCAAATCTTCATCACCTACTGCAAGCAAGCAATCACCTT
>CAYMGC010000033.1:0-14437 GCA_964389885.1 uncultured Erysipelotrichaceae bacterium
ACCTTTGGTTTATTTCCAAGGAATTTAATAATTCGACTCCCTCGAAGATATCGAAAATAGAGTTGTTTCAATCTCTCTAACCTCTGACCATTTTTTTAAGAAGGCACGTTAGAAGATTTTCAAAAGCAAGAGTGAGACCCACCAAAATCCAATTGGCGTACGTTGCTTTTTGAACTCTATTTTCTTATACTTTTTGGAAGACTAACTCCAAATTGCTGGTCTATCCCTCTTTTGGACTTGACAGATTGGTTTCAGTCTATTTTCTCCCCGAATAAACGAAAACTACCTCTATGGTTTTGATGGCTTTTTTCTTTTAAAGTCTTCTGATTTTTTTTCGTCTTTTTTAATTTTAAGCTTTAAAAGAAAAAAGTTTGAAAGAAGATCCTTTCTAAAAAGAGTGGCGTTTTGGTTTAAAGAGGTTTTCCTTGAGGGAGATTAGAAAAGAAAGGAGAGTTCGGCAATTTCTCCTGTGTTGAGTCTCCTTGCCGAATTTGTTATGAGTGAATTTTTAAGAAAATACTGGTTCGTATGTCTTTTGGCCGTGCTTTTTCTTGGGGTACTCATTTACTTCATCATGGATACCACCAAAGACAACGTCAAAACCACCAAAGTCGATGGAGAAGATGTGGTGGTCTCTACTACCATTGGGGATATCACAAGTACGGCCTTGTATGACGAGAATACCCAAAATGCCGGCGGTCTTCTTTACAGTTTATATCGCAATAACGTCGTAGACCAAGCGGTGAGTTCGACGAGTGAAATGGAACAAGAAGCCAAAACTATTGCGAAAAATTTAAAAAACAATTTAAAAGCCAATCCGGATAGTGAAGATTCCATTCAAACCATTCAACAATTGGCGAGTCTTGGTTTTTATGGGGACAATGCGGTGGAGGATTATGCTCGCATCGTTGGAAAAATGCGCGTCTTAGATAAAGAATTTGTACAAGAAAACATTGCGAAATTGGCCAATTATGTTCCTGAAGGGGCGCGTTTGATTTCGGTTTTAACCATTCAAGTGGAAGACACCGAAAACCTCAGTGAAGAGGAAACCAAATTAAAAGAAGATATTCAAAAAGCATTGGATGATAAAACCGCTTTTGAAGAGATTGTGGCCCAATACTCAAGTGATACCTCTACCAAAGACAATGGGGGATTTTATGGGTACATTGATTCTTCCACAACCACATTGGATCAAGAGGTCATTGACGCTGCGGTCGCTCTTGGCAATGGTGAAGTGAGTGATTGGATTTCGGTATTGTCCACGAGTGGGGGATACACACTTTATCGCGTGAAAGTGATAGAAGTGGATCCAGCTAAGATTTTAGAAAATGACAATGAAACCGTAGTAGAAGCGTTAACCGATGCCATTATTAATAAGGCCAATGGTCTTGAAGTCTTAGCTGTAAAACAAGCCGCCACAAAATTAGACATTTCCTTTGGTGATGAGACCTTAAAACAAGAGGTAGAGGACTACATCAATGCGCAAGTGGAAATTTTAGAACAAGACCTTGGTTTGAATACCAAAACCAAAGAGGAAGCCAAAGACTCTACTTCAGCCACAAGCAGTACTTCCTCGAGTGCAACTTCAAGTACGGCAAGTGAATCAAAAGCGAGCAGCACTAGCCAAGCAAGCACAGAAACGGAGGGCAAATAACATGAATTGGAAAAAAGCCTTACTGTGTGGTGGATGTCTTGTGCTTTTGGCCGGATGTTCTACGGGTCAAACGAGTGTATCCGATGGCTCTCAAACGCTGATGACCATTGGAAACAAAACCATTGATAAAGAAGACGAATACAATTTGATGAAGTGGGTGTATGGGCCAACTAGCGCGATCAATATGGTCAACAACATGATCTATGATAAAGAGATCGGGTTGACCGATGAGATCAAAAAGGAAGCACAAAAAACCCTCGATCAATACAAAGCCATGGAGGGATTTGAAGAACAAATTATCGCCATGGGGTACGAAAGTGCGGAAGATTACATGAACCAAGTGTTGGTTCGGCCTTTACAAAAATCCGCCTTACAAGAAAAGTATTTCTCCGAAGCCAAACAAGAAATCATCGATCAATTCGATCCGGTTTTGGCTCTCATTATCGAAACGGACTCCCAAGACAATGCCAACAAAGCGCTTGAGGCTTTAAAAAATGGTGAGGATGGCGGAAAAGTCGGCGCGCAATATGCCTCAGAGGATGCCAACTATACAGGAATGGAAGAGATCATTACCACGGAAGATACCACTCTTCCTACTCCCTTGCTCAATGCCATTTTGGATGCCACCCAGGATGGGGTCTTAAACGAGGTGTATACCAACGATACCTCGACCGATGATAAGATTTATTACGTGGCCAAAGTGGTCTCAAGAGATTACGACAAAAACTTGCCGATGATCATTAAAGCGTTGTCCTCCAATAATGAAATTGCTACGGACAGCCAGGTGTTCTACCTCAAAAAATATGACTTTGAAGTCCACGATCAAGACTTGTTTGATTATTACAAAGTGATGAACCCAGAATATTTGGTTTCTCGCCCAGACTTAACGCAAACGAGTGAAAAATAATTTTGTAGCCAATGCTTAGGCATTGGCTTTTTTGTCTCTTTTTTTCTTATTTTCCTAAAAGGAGAGAAAGAATTTTGGCCATAAGAAAAGGAATTTTTCAGGCCAAGACGATCGACTCTTTTAGCATTTGACTTGAATTTCTCACACTTTGGCGGTTTTGTTTATGAGCAGGCAAGTTCTCTTTCCCTGTAGGCAGTAAGCTATACTCTAGACAAAGCGAGGTACTACCGATGTCAACACTTGAAATTAAAGATTTGCACGTCAGCGTTGAAGACAATGAAATTTTACGAGGTCTTGACCTGACTATTCACTCTGATGAACTTCATGCTCTGATGGGCCCGAATGGCAATGGAAAATCCACCTTGTTAGCCGCCATCATGGGCAATCCAAAATACACCGTTACTCAAGGATCCATTCACTTGGATGGAAAAGATGTTTTAGCTATGTCCGTTGACGAACGCTCACGGGCCGGCTTGTTTTTAGGCATGCAATACCCAAGTGAAGTCGCTGGGGTAACGAATTCCGACTTTTTACGCACCGCGATTAACGCGCGGCGCGAACGCCCCATTTCCTTATTTACCTTTATTAAAGAAATGGATCGCGCCATTAAAGAATTAGAAATGAAACCCGATTTAGCCCATCGTTTCTTAAACGTTGGCTTTTCGGGTGGTGAAAAAAAGCGCAACGAAATTGTCCAAATGTTGTTGCTGAAACCCGAAATGGCGATGCTTGATGAAATTGACTCCGGTCTGGATGTCGATGCCTTAAAAATCGTAGCCAATGCGATTTTAAAGGCCAAAGAGGATCAACATATGGGTGTCATCGTGGTCAGCCACTATGCACGGTTTTTAGACTATCTCAAACCAACCCATGCCCATGTGTTAATGGATGGCAAAATTGTGGTGTCCGGCGGTCCTGAACTCATTCAAAAAGTCGATAGCGAAGGCTACGATTGGATCGAAAAAGAATACCATGTCCACTCTCGTAAAGAGGAAAAACCAAAGCCAGTCCTTCTTGAATCGTGCGGCGCGAAGAAAACCGCATAAGGAGGTTTTTGGATGAATCGAACGTATAAAAATCGCTTTGAAGATCGCATTGAAGCGAGCGAAGACTTGCACTTGCATTTTGACAAGCAAGCCAGTGGCAACATCGTGGTATTTTTGGCGCCGCATCAAGAAAAAATCGTTCTCGATTTAGAAGCGCAAGAATACAGCTATGCCAAAGTCTTTGTGCAAAATCAATCGGAAAAAGCCATTGAAATCGTTTTAAATGGCCACATTCACCACGATGCCAAAGTGGAACTTGGCCTATTGGATTTAGAAGAAACCCCTACGACTTTCAAAGCAAGGGGATTATTACAAGAACAAGGCGCGACGCTAGATCTCTATACCGCTACGCTTTGTCAAAATCCGCATCAAAAGAAGGCGGATATTGAAGTTGTTTCCCAAGTGGCCCATACGTATGGAACCATTCATAACTTTTGCGTCTGCTTTGATGAAGGCCAATACGATGTCGTGGCTGCAGGACGCATTGTAAAAGGGGCTTATGGCTCCGAATCCCATCAGGAAACGCGGATATTAACCCTTGGTACAAACCACAAATGCATCGCTCTACCTATTTTGTATATTGATGAAAATGACGTCAAAGCCTCTCATGCTTTAACCATTGGCCAACCCGATGAAGCCCAATTGTACTATTTGTGTTCAAGAGGTCTTACTCCAAAACAAGCGATGGGGCTGTTGTCCATTGGCTATTTCAAGCCCATTTTGGGTTTGATCGAAGATGAAGCGTTGCGTCATGGATTGGAAGAAGAAACGGAAAGAAGAGTCGGGATTTATGAACATTCATGATCATATTGAAGAAATCCGCGCTGACTTTCCGATTTTAAAACGCAAGATGAATGGCTATCCTTTGGATTATCTCGATAGCTCCGCCACGACTTTAAAACCCCAATGTGTGATTGATGAAGTGGTGCGCTATTACACCTATCTTGGCGCCAATGCGCATCGTGGTGATTATGAGCTTTCCGCCCAAGTGGATCATGCCTATGAAGGGGCGCGTAAAACCACGGCCGATTTCATTCATGCGCGTCGTCCTGAAGAAATCGTTTTTACCTCAGGCGTCACAGAATCGCTCAACATGTTAGCCTTGATGATTACCGAGCAATGGTTAAAAGAAGGAGACGTGGTTTTGTCTACCGAACTCGAACACGCCTCCTCCATCTTGCCTTGGCAACAAGCGGGATATGCCAAAAACATTCCTGTTCGCTTTATTGAACTCACCAAGGAAGGTCGGATTACTCCGGAAAACTTAGAAAAAGCTTTTCAAGAGAACCCGACAGCCAAAGTGGTTATGGTCGCTCAAGTCTCCAATGTCTTAGGCTATACCGCACCCATTAAGGAACTGACTAAAATCGCCCACGATCATGGCGCTTGGATTGTCGTCGATGGCGCCCAATCGGTCGCTCATATGCCTGTGGATGTGCAGGACTTGGATTGCGATTTCTTTGGCTTTTCGGGTCATAAAATGTGCGGTCCGACCGGCATTGGGGTCCTTTATGGAAAGTTTGAGCTGTTGGAAAAACTTCATCCTCTTTTTTATGGTGGCGAAAGCAATGCGCGCTTTGCCAAAACGTGTGAAAGTTTAGTCTTACGCCGTACGCCCTTTAAATTTGAATCGGGCACGATGCCAATTGAAGGCGCCTTAGGAATGGCCAGCGCCATGCGCTATTTAAACCATTTGGGCTTAGAAGACATTCATCAATACGAAGTCCAACTCAAACATTACTTTTTAAAACGTGCCCATGACGAATTAAAAGACAAAGTAACGATTTATAATGCCGAGGCCGATTGTGGCATTATTACCTTTAACGTGTATGACAAAGGCCAACTGATCTTTCCCCAAGATTTAGCGAGCTATTTGTCCTCAAAAGGCATTGCCGTTCGTTCGGGCCAACATTGTGCCAAACTCACTGGCGAAATTTTAGGGGTAAATGGAACCGTACGAGCGAGTGCTTATTTATATACCACTTACGACGACATCGATCGTTTGGTCGATGCGCTTAAAGAAGCCACTGTCGAAAAATGTCTCGACATCTTCTTTTAGAAAGGAAAGATTCTTATGGCAATTGATCCTTCTTACTATCGCGACATCATTATGGACAATTACTCCTATCCGCATAACAAAGGCTTGAAAGAAAATGATGGCTATGAGCAGCGTCATATGGCTAGCGATTCGTGCATCGATGACATTACCGTCCAAGCCAAATTCAAAGATGGAAAAATCGAAGATGTCCGTTTTGATGGCCATGCCTGCACCATTTCTACCGCTTCGACCTCCATCTTAACGGATTTGATGGATGGCAAAACCATCACAGAAGCCAAGGACATCATCGACAACTATTACCACATGCTCCATGGGGAAAATTTTGATCCCGATGCCCTCAATGAAGCCATCGTGTTTGAAGGGGTGTCCAAACAACCCAATCGAATTGGCTGTGCCACCATTGGCTGGCGTGCTGTGGAAGAAATGATCGAAGAACAAGAAAAAAATGCCAAGGATGGAGAAATCGTCCACACCACGCAAGCCGCGTGTGATTGTCCGACTTGTCAAGCAGATCACAGTGAAAAAGAGGTGAAAGCCAATGGCTGAAAAGCATGATCAACAGGAAGTCCAAATTCTTCAAGATGATAGCTATAAATATGGCTTTCACGACGAAGACACCTCAGTGTTTAAAACCAAAAAGGGATTAAACGAAGAAGTCATTCGCGAAATTTCGGCGGTTAAAAAAGAACCTCAATGGATGTTGGATCGGCGTTTAGACGCGTATCATTCCTTCTTAAATCAAAAAAATCCGACGTGGGGGCCGGATTTGAGTGAAATCGATTTTGATGATTTTACCTATTACATTAAGCCAAGCGAAAGACAGGAACGGGATTGGGACGATGTTCCAGAAACCATTCGCAATACCTTCGATAAACTCGGCATTCCCGAAGCGGAACAAAAATATTTAGCTGGTGTTTCAACCCAATACGAATCGGAAGTGGTTTACCACAACATGTTAAAGGAAGTAGAGGACAAAGGGGTCATCTTCCTAGACACCGATACCGCTTTAAAAGAACACCCCGAACTCTTTAAAAAGTATTTTGGACGCATCATTCCCTATACCGATAACAAATACGCCGCTTTAAATACCGCCGTTTGGTCGGGGGGAAGCTTTATTTATGTTCCCAAAGACGTAAAACTCGAAAAGCCTTTGCAATCGTACTTTCGCATCAATTCCCAATCAGCGGGTCAATTTGAACGCACGTTGATCATTGTCGATGAAGGCGCGGATGTCCACTACGTAGAAGGCTGTACCGCTCCTATTTATTCCAAAGATTCGTTGCACGCCGCGGTGGTTGAAATCTTTGTTCACAAAAATGCGCGGTGTCGCTATTCCACCGTGCAAAACTGGTCAACCAACATCATCAACTTAGTCACCAAACGGGCTTTTGTAGAAGAAGCGGGCCATATGGAATGGATTGATGGCAACGTCGGTTCCCGCATTAACATGAAATATCCCTCGTGCATTTTGGCCGGGCCTTATGCCAAAGGCACCACCATTTCCATTGCGGTGGCAAGTGAAAACCAAATTCAAGATGCTGGGGCCAAGATGATTCACCTAGCCCCCCATACTTCAAGTACGATTATTTCCAAATCCGTCGCTCGTAAAGGCGGTGAGGTCAACTATCGAGGCTGGGTGGTTCACAACAAAAAGGCGGATTATGCCAAATCCAAAGTGGAATGCGATACCTTAATTTTAGACAAAGTGTCTCGTTCCGATACCATCCCCCTCAATCGCCAGCTCAATCAAACCAGCCAAATTGAGCATGAGGCTACCGTTTCCAATATTTCCGAAGAGCAACTCTTCTATTTGATGAGCCGCGGATTAACCAAAGCCAAGGCCACCGAAATGATCGTCATGGGCTTTTTAGAACCCTTTACCCGTGAGTTGCCTATGGAATATGCCGTAGAACTCAATCAACTTTTAAAACTCGATATGAGCGAGTCCATTGGATAATGATGACCCGTCAACAAAAAATTCAAAACCGAGAGCAGATTCCCGAGCGATCCGCCAAAAACCAGCAGATTGCCGCGCGGCTTCTGCCCTTTTTTCAAGAAGCCAAAAGCATCGGCTTTTACCTTCCTATAGGAGCGGAAGCCGATGCCCATGTAGAAGGACTGGCCTTATCTTGTCCTTGGTGTAAGCTTCCAAAACTCGCTGTTCCCAAAGTTTTAGACCAAGAACAAATGGCTTTTTATGAACCCAAAGATTTGCAGCCGGGATTTAAAGGCATTTTAGAACCCCTTGGCTTAGAAGGTGGGCAAGAGGAAATCGTGCCCGAAGTGCTCATTATTCCCCTGCTTTGTTTTTGGGATGGCTATCGCATGGGCTATGGAAAAGGGTATTACGATCGCTATTTGGCCAAGCATCCTAGCTGTATTCGCATTGGAATTGCCTATGATGAACAAGAAGAACCCTTTCAACCCAATGCTTGGGATGAGCGTTTAGACTTTATCATCACTCCCACTCGAACTCTCGTTTATGAAAGGCCCATTTCATGAAGATTTTAATTTTTGGCGATTCGAATACTTGGGGCTATGATCCACTCACTGGGGATCGACAATCTGAGCGCTTTGTTACGATTCTTCAAAAAAAACATCCAGAATGGACCATTGTCGACAATGGTCAAAATGGTCGGCTGTTTTTTTCTTTCCATCCCTTCTTTCGAGATATCGATGGCTCCAAACAAATTGAACGCTTTTTAAGACAACAAGCGCCCTACGATTTGGTGCTGATTTTACTAGGAAGCAATGATGCGCGACGAATGATGCATCGCACCCTGGCTAGTTGGCTTGAGGCCTTTTCTCGCTTTAAAGCCATTGTGATTCAGGCCAATCAAGCCATCGCCCAGCAAACCCATACGCCTTTAGCGCCTATTGTCTTTGTTCCGCCTTGCCTTGTTCCCCCAAAAGAAAAAGTTTGGGATTTAGAGGCTTTAGAGAGTGCTTTTGGAGAAAGTGGTTTGGCGATTTTACAACAAAGTGAACAAGCCATGAAACAAGACACGAAGGAAAAAAATGTGCGCATTCTTCCTAGACCAAGTTTTTTTGGAGGAGAAGTGGATGGAATTCATTTTGGTTTACTAGAACATCAAGCCATGGCTGTCTTTTTAGAAGCAGCCATTCAAGAAATCATCCTTTCCAAAGAGGATAAGAGGTAATGCATGAGTGTATTAGAGAACATCAAAAGCTTCTGGAATCGCTTTGTAGATGAAGAACCCGCCTTACTGGAAGCCTTGCGGGTGCATGATTATGAAAAAATCACGGAAGCCTTAGAAGGACTCAACAACGAATCCTATCGCATCAGTGGAGCCCATTTTTTTGTCGAAGATAACTTTGAAATGCCTGAAATGACTTTTGATTCAGGACCCAATAAAACCAGCCAACTCATTTGCCAACAAATGAAAAAGCTCGCTCCCGCTTCCATTAAGAAGACTTGGATCATCAACGATTCCTTGCCGCCTTTATCGCAAAAAGCCATTGAAGCCAGTTTACAAATTAAAGACGAACATTACTCCTTGTTTGATATGACCGTTTTCTATGTGGTAGATGACAAATCACATTCTTTATCCTGCCACTTGTATTGCCCTGGATTTTCGTTAATCGATAACCCCGAATACAAACGGGAGATGTCCATTTACTTAGTCGAACTCGCCATTGGCGAAAACGCTTTGGAGTCTTACATTTCAAGCGTGGACTTTTTAAACGAACCAGAAAATGGCATGGATTTTTGTAACTTAACCGAGCTTTATGAAGTCATTCACACCATCGTAGAGAAAAATCATTGGCAAGAATACAAACATCCTTTGGATATCTTCACCGTTTTCAAACCCCATCAAGACTTTGCCAGCGATTCCTTGCGCAAAGATATGAAGATGATTTTTACCAAACATCCCGCTTTAATTGAGGAAACCTTAGGCAATAAGGGAGATGTTCAACTCGATTTAAAAGCCAAAGAAGGGGAATTTGGCTATATCTATTACGTCAATCCTTTTGATAGCGAACAAGATGCCACGTTTCGTCAAGAATTGGCCAAACAAATTGAAGCTCTTTTAGCCCCTTTGCATTGTGCTAAAGTTATTGGCGGCGCCATTGGAAAGTCGTATTCCTATATTGATTTGATCTTGTTTGATCCGGCGATGTTTGAAAAAGTCTTTACCCAAATTCAAGCCCAACTTAAAGATAAAGTGGAATTGTACTATCGCAGTTTTGATCAAGAAGCTTAAGACCACAAAAAAAGCCATCTTCTTTTTTCAAGAGATGGCATTTTTTCATAAAAAAAAGCGCCGAAGCGCTTTCTTTTTGTTGTGAATTATGTTTAGGCGTTAAGCTTATTCAGCAACAGGAGTAACGTTAGAAGCCTGTTTTCCACGATCACCTTCAACGATGTCGTAAGTTACAGTTTGACCTTCATCAAGGGAACGATACCCTTTTTGGTTGATGGAAGAGTAGTGTACGAATACATCTTTTCCATCTTCGCCTGTGATGAATCCATAGCCTTTTTCAGCGTTAAACCATTTCACTTTTCCAGTGTTCATTATGTACCTCCCGGAATAGACTTGGAGATTTTTTCGATTGGAACTCGATCCAAATCCGAACTCTGGAAAGCAAAAAAACTATCCAGAACTTAAAAATCTATGTTTAAATCTATCCTACAAAGAGCATTATGAAGATCTGCTTTAAAAGAGTCAAGAAAAAGCGCTTGAAGTCTATTTTTTAAAGCCAATACCAAGGAAAAAAGATGTCTTTTTTCCTTTAAAGGTGTCTTCATTTAAGATAATAGAAGAATTCAATTTTATTATTTTTTAAATCTTTATTGTTTATATTAATAGTCTTTTTTATCCTTTAATCCTTAAAAATGAAATCCATTTCAAAAATTTTTTCTTTTCCCTATAGAATGCGCAAAATTTCTTTTCCAAGCGCCAGGAAATGATTTTGGATCTTTGGCTGAAGGCGCTATGAATCTATGAAAAAAACAACGGTTTCTTCAAACAATTGGGTATAATTAAAGAAAAGATGACCCTTTTTCTCGGAGGAAGAATCATGTTTATCAAAAACGCTGCTTTAGCCGATGTCATTGCGGGAACCTTGCATAAAAAAGCCCATGAACTCAAAGAAGAAGATCTTTTAGAGCTCATTCAACTCGATGCATCCGATCTTGACATCAACACCATTGATGGTTTGGAATATGCCGAAAATTTAGAAAGACTCAATTTATCCAATAATGCTCTCACCCACATCAAGCCGCTTAAAGATCTTAAAAATTTAGTGGACTTGAACCTTTGTGGCAATCGTTTGCGCGATATTGAGCCTCTTGATTGCCATTATCAACTCGAGCGCTTAAACCTTTCTCGCAACAATTTGTATGTGATGGATATTTCGGCCGTAGCAAGCATGATCAACTTAAAAGAGTTGAACTTAAAAAAAGCCAAAATCGACTCCCTTAACCATGTCGAAAGTTGCAAGGAATTGCGCCGCATTCGCATCAATACCGAAAACGGTCCATTTAACTACGCCATTTTAGGCACCTTACCCAAATTGGTTAGCCTTGATATGAGTGGGATGCGTCGCTTTTACATTGAAGACTTATCGTTCTTGCGCCATATTGAAGAATTGAATTTAGCGACCAACCTGATCTCTGATATTTCTCCTTTATCCTCTATGGAAAACCTCAAAAAGCTTGATGTCTCCAATAATCCCTATTTGAAAGACTATCATCCTTTAAAAGACTTCCCTGCCCTTGAATCCCTGAATATGGATTACAACGAAGTCAAAGACTTTGGTTTCTTCCAAGAACTTCCTCATCTGCATGAAATTTCCATGGAGCAAACGGGCTTTGAAGACATGCGCGATCTCAACCACATTGAAGATTTACGCGAATTAAATGTTTCCAAAAATGAAATTTCGCATTTGGATGAATTTACCAATGCGCATAACTTACGCGTATTCAATGGGCAATTTTGCCAATTGGAAAATGTCGAATTTTTAAAGGATGCCCATAAATTGTTGGCTTTAAACCTCTTTACCAACCGCATTACGAGCATTGAGCCTTTAAAAGAATGCCATGATCTCACCGAACTCAATGTTGGTCGCAACCAAATCCGCAGCATCGAATGCCTCAAAGACATGCCTCGCTTAAAGATCATTTCTTTAGAAAACAACAACATTTCCGATCTGAAGCCTTTGGAAAACTTACATGAGCTTTGCATCGCGGATCTTTACAACAACAACATTGAAGATCTTAAACCACTTGAGCATCTCGACTTCATTTCCTATTTGCGTTTGGATCACAACATGATTAAAGATCTTAAACCATTGGCCAATTTGAAGTTCTTGCGTCAGTTGACCTTAAAAGCCAACTACATTAAAGATGTCTCGCCATTAAAAGATCTTGAACTTTTAGAAGCCTTACGCTTAGAAGATAACCCCATTGCGGATACTTCCGCTTTGGAAAAAATGGCTTTCTACAGCAAATTTACCGACTAATTCATCTCAAAGAGCTGGTTTTCAATCGGCTCTTTTTTTGATGGTATACTAAAAAAACACCGTAGAGAAAGGGGAAAAGTATGAAAGAAACAATGAAGATCTTGCGTGAGTTTAGCGAAGAAAGAGACTGGCAGCCATTTCACACTCCAGAAAATCTCGCTAAATCCATCTCCATTGAAGCGGGCGAACTTTTAGAATGTTTTCAATGGAATCATGAGGTCGAAGATTTTCAAGCTCTCAAAGAAGAGTTAGCCGATGTTTTATCCTATTGTTTGATGTTGTGCGACGAACTCCATTTAGATCCCCAAGAAATCATTTTGGAAAAACTCGAACAAAATCGCCGCAAATATCCGGTAGAAAAAGCGAAAGGGAAAGCCACCAAATACGATAAGCTCTAAATTTTGGATAGAAAAATCAAAATCGCTTGGCAAGAAGAAAAAAAATGATAAAATAGTTACTGTTCGAAAACATGAGGTCGTGGTGGAATCGGCAGACACGCTACTTTGAGGGGGTAGTGAGCTTAGCTCGTGTGCGTTCAAGTCGCATCGACCTCACCATTTTGATTTTTCAGCAACAGGATTTCCTGTTGCTTTTTTTATTACGGAGGCTGGATGAAAACAATTGATCAAGGATATCTCGGAACCGCTCTTTGGAGCTTAGATGAAGCGGGAACTTTAACCATTGGTTCAGGGGAATTTGAAAACCAGAAGAAGGATTTTGTTTGGCCTTGGGCTCAAGAATCGATCGCAAATAAAATTTTATTTATCGATGGAAGCGCTTCCTTTAAAGCAAGCGGAATTTATCGTGGGGCCTTTCAAGATTTGTTGGTTTTAAAATCGGCCGATTTGTCCGGTTGGGATACGTCGGCTTTAAGCGATGTATCCGCCTTGTTTGATGGCTGTCGAGAGATGGAATCCATTGAAATTTCAAATTGGAATACTTCAAACGTAGTGGATATGAGAGATTTATTTGAAAGTTGTTGGGCTTTAGAATCAGTGGATCTCTCGAAATGGAATACCGCTAAAGTCACGAACATGAGCTATATGTTTTTTTGTTGCTCCGCGATTCAAGAACTTGATCTTTCCAATTGGAATACTTCACAGGTAGAAGACATGAGCTACATGTTTGGCGAATGTTTTTCCCTTCACACTTTAAAAGCTTCTAACTGGGATATTTCGAAGGTAGAGAGCATGAATTTCTTCTGCAACAATTGTTACAATCTTCGAACTCTCGATGTCTCCAAGTGGAATCCTTGTTCGGTGCGATCCATGATTGCGATGTTTGGGGATTGTCTCAATCTTAAAGCGCTTGATGTGACCAATTGGGATACTTCTAATCTAGAAGCGATGTATGGTCTCTTTAGTGATTGTCATAATCTTGAAAGTTTAGATGTATCCAATTGGAATACGTCCTATGTGGATAGTATGGGTGGGGCTTTTCAAAATTGTTACAATCTTAAAGCCTTGGATGTCTCGAAATGGGATGTATCCAATGTGGAAGAGATGAATGAGATGTTTGAAAACTGTTATAACTTGAAGACCTTAGACGTATCGCAGTGGGATGTTTCCGCAGTAGAAACCATTTCAAAAATGTTTAGACGTTGCGTAGGCCTCAAAAGTTTAGATGTTTCCAATTGGGATACTGGCAATATGATTGAAATGCAGGAAACGTTTCAGGAATGTTATAATCTACGGCTTTTAGATATTTCAAAATGGGATACTTCTCAAGTCAAAAATATGTCGGGAATGTTTGCGGTTTGTTTTCAATTCAAAGAATTGGATGTCTCCAATTGGGATACTTCCAATGTGGAAGATATGAGTTTTCTATTTGGAGGTTGCTCTAGCTTAAAAAATTTGGATGTAAGTCGTTGGACCACCTCTAATGTGATTAAGATGAGCGAAGTATTTAGCGGTTGTATAAATTGTGAGCAATTGGATGTCACCAATTGGGATCTCTCTAATGTCACCGATATGAGTAGACTATTTACCTATTGCTTCTCTTTAAAATCGTTAGACCTTTCAAGTTGGAATCCCTCAAAAGTAACCACTCTAGATGGACTTTTTGAAGGTTGTAAAAGTTTGACTTCTCTTAATATTTCCCATTGGAATACCTCTCATGTAACGAATATGTTTGGAGTTTTTGAAGAGTGTAAAAATTTGGAATCTCTCGATTTATCCCATTGGGATACGGACCAAGTAGAAGATATGAGCCACCTATTTTTTGAATGTATAAGCCTCAAAACTTTGAATTTGTCCAACTGGAGCTTTGCGAAAGCAACCAACATG
>CAYMGC010000034.1:0-14174 GCA_964389885.1 uncultured Erysipelotrichaceae bacterium
TATAAAGTTTATACTTTATTCTATCAATGAATCTTATAAAAGTTAACAATAGTTTGTAACTATTTATAACTTATAGTAAACAGTTTCATTCCTCCTTCCTTTGGCTTTCTTCTTATTTTTAATTGTTGAAATTCTTGATCTTGATCGTTTTTCCTTAAAAATCTAAGATCCATCTTACTTTATCAAACTCATTCAAAATTTAGGAACGGCTTATAAATTTCTTTGAAAGACCTTTTAAAAGAGATTGGCTAGCCAAAGCCATTATCTTTAAATTTCTTTCTTTTAAGATCTAAGTTTTAAGAAAATGTTGTCAAAAAATATCTATCTTGTCTAAGATAAAAAAATCTCTTGAAGGAAGATCTTAGGAACAAGAGTGACAAGAAAGGATAAAAAGAACTTCCTTATCCAGCTGGATTTCCTTATTTTTCATGTTTCAACTGCAGATACAGATTTTAGTCTATTTATTAATTGGATGGGGATTTGCCAAGAAAAATTGGCTTACTCAATCAACCGTGAAGCAACTCAATTTCTTGGTTATGAATCTTATTTTGCCTTGTTCAATCTTTCATGCTTTTCAAAGTCCACAAGCTCAAGCTATTTCCCAAAAAGATCTTTTCTTTATGTTGCTGATCGCCATTTTTTTGCAAATTATTATGATTTTAGTGGCTCATTGGCTCTGGCGCTTTATAAAAGAGCCCAAGCAACGACTGAATTTGGAATATGGGACAATGTTTAACAATTCCGGAACCTTAGGAATGGTGATTGGTCAAGCAGCCTTTGGCGAAATTGGCGTACTCTACACTTCTCTTTTTGCTCTTCCTTTACGCATTGGAATGTGGAGCTATGGCTTAATGGTGTATTCTCGGCAATCCCAAGCCAATTTCAAAACCGCCTTAAAAAAAGTAGTAACCAATCCTTGCTTTTTAGCCACTACGCTTGGATTAGTTTCTTTATTGTTGCAAGAACAAGGAATAATTTTACCAAACCTTATAACTTCCATCATTTCTTCTCTTGGCCAATGCAACACGGTTTTAATTATGATTGTAATTGGGGCCACGCTTTCGGAAATTTCTTTTCAGAATTTAAATTTTTCCCTCACAGCTTGGTATTGTGGATTACGCTTAGTGATAATTCCCTTGGTTTTGACCCTTATCTTTTGGGCTTTAAACGATCTTGGAGAGATTTCGAGTAAGATTTGTGTCTTAGAACTCGCTATGCCTGCTCCGGTTACCATGGCTATGCTCAGCCAAAAATATGAAACAGATCCTCTTTTTGCGAGTAAACTCATCTTTTTTTCCACTATAGCCTCAA
The DNA here is from genome assembly GCA_964389885.1 of uncultured Erysipelotrichaceae bacterium. Classification (GTDB taxonomy): domain Bacteria; phylum Bacillota_I; class Bacilli_A; order Erysipelotrichales; family Erysipelotrichaceae; genus Allobaculum. Next base: position 1,312 of record CAYMGC010000034.1, read on the forward strand.
TGTTTACTTTACCGCTTTGGGACTACGTATTGTCCTTTTTTCATTAATGGATCAGAAAAAAAGCTTTGTGATTTTTTAATAAACCACAAAGCTTTTTTATTCCAGAAGATTTGCATATTGAAATGCATTGTATATTCCATCGTCATCGATAGTGGTGGTAATCCAATCTGCTGCCTCTTTGGCCACTGGACTTGCGTTGCCCATGGCGATCGATAAATCCGCTTTTTCAAACATTGGTAAATCATTTTCCGAATCACCAATTGCAATGGTACGAAAATCTTCTCCTAAATACTTACAAATTTCTTTAAAAGCCGTGCCTTTTGTCATCGCTTTTTGTGTGATTTCTCCATTAGCTAAAGGATGACCAGGAATTGGAGTAAAAGTAAAGGTCATCTCTTCTTGTTTTAAAATTGGATCGAGCGTTTCAAGATCTGCCTCAAAGGCCATAAGTTTCATAATCGTGGCAAAATCTTCATCTTGCATTTTATCCAAGTCCAAAATATTATCTTTTGGTCGTAAAGAGGCGGGATTTAGACGAATAAATTCCTCTAACATAGCTCTTCCTTGCGCATTAGAACTATTGGCAAAAGAGCCTTCAAGAGTTAATCCCACATTCAAATCGGTCAAATTTTTTACTAAACGCTTCGTCTTTTCTACTCCTAAGGGTGCAAAGAAAATACGCTGATCTCCAATCCAGATTTCACTACCAGCCGAATACACTTGTCCATTTAAGGGTAAATCCTTTAAAGCAAACCAAGCCGATCCTCGACTACGGCCTGTATTGGCAAACACCCAATGTCCATTTTTCTGAGCCATTTTAATAGCCTTTAAGGCCGACTCAGGTACCACTTCATTGTTCCATAAGGTTCCATCCAAATCCAAAAAAACAATTGATTTCATCTCGTTCTCCCTGATGTTTTATCACAACATTTTTCTTAATTCCTATTTTAAGGGGATTCTTTCAAAGTGTAGGGATGGAAAACAAAAAGCAATTTTTTCTAAAAACGAAGATCACTTTTTTCGATTTGCTCGAAAGGCCGCAAATAAGCTTGAACGTATTGCGCCTCTAATAAAGGTTGACATATGGCGTGAAGCTCTGGATGTTGATTTTGAATCGTTTGTAAAGCCAAATGAATTCCGCGCAAAGCTTGATCGTCCTGAATGAGTTTCAAGGTTGTTTGATGAAAATCTTCTGCATGAGTAGTTAAAAAAGCAATGAATTCTTCTGGTAAATCATTTAAATGATCAAAACAAATAGGATCAATGCGTAAAGGACGATATAAACAATTGAGTCCAAATTCCATATTTTGAGTTTGACTGGCTACCCGTAAATCTTCAATCCGACTTGAAAGCGTCGTAGAAAGTCCACTGAGTAGTTCAAAAGATTTAGATGTGTTTAAAATTAATGGTTCTTGCTCCTCGATATGTTGTAAGAATTTAAAGGCTCTTCGCGCTTGCTTTCCATTCTTTTTTAGATGACTGGCTAATAAGTAAAGAATAGCTTGATCCGGCGTTTGATCTTCTTTCCAACTAAGATCTTGAAGAGTATTGGTTAAATCGTAACGAATTTCAAAATCGTCTAACCAATACAACTGCAAGGCGCTGCTTCCATCCTGTTGTTGAAAGGCTAACCATAAAAGCGTTTTCCAAGGACTAGCCACAATAGAAGGTGGAAAAGTAGATATATCAAGATTGGAAGGCAAGGAAACCGGATAGGTCGAATATTTTTGTAGAAATTGGGCTAATTCGCGTAAGGTAGTGGGATCATTTGAAAATTGATTTAAATCATTTTGATACCAATTCCAAGTTTCATCAAACTTTTTCTTAGAAGGATGTTTACGTAACTCCTCTTCACAAATCATTCCCCAAGTTTTTTCAAAAGATGGTTTGGTTTGGGAAGTTAAAAAAATATGACCGCAAATTGGACAGACATTAGGTTTTACCTTAAAAATAGTTTGACAATTGGGACAATGCATTTTATCTCTCCTTTCACAAACGAAATCAAAAATTATTTATAGCATTTAGTATAGCCAAAGAAGAGAAAAACAAAGAATTGAACGATACAGTCTTACCAGTCAAATTCATCCCCTTTTGTCTTCGATGGTTTTACAATACAGGTAAAGATGAAATAAAGGGAGGTCTTAAAATGAGTACACAAGATGTTGTATTAGGGGCACAAGCTGCTTTAACTACAGATCAGATTGCAGTGGTAGAGGAAATCAAAGAACATTTGATCAAAGCTCAATCCGTTATTGATTTGGTAACCAATTCCATTGAAGCAAAAAATAAAGATAACACTTTGGATCTTGGTTCAGAATTGAATTCTATGATCGTGGCTTATGATGAACTTAGTCATGCCATTGGCGATGTTTCCTCTGTACTCGATGCGTTAGAGGAAGGTCAAAGCGCTGACGAAAAAAACGCTTAAACTTAACAGCAAGGGATAACCTTGCTTTTTTTTTGGATAATAAAAAGCATTAAAGAAAAATGAAGCGCTTGCAAAAAGGGAAAGTGCATCCTAGGCTTCTGCTCGGTACAATAAAATCATGAAACGAACAACTCAAGGTGCCTTAGCGGCTTTAATGATTAATGCGGGCTTACCCGCTTTAGTGGCTCCTTTTATTGTCCAAGCGATTCAAGCGACTGGATTAAATTCTTATTTTCCTTTTTTAGATCAATGGATTGCTAGTTTAAATGATACTCAAATCTTTTTAATTGTTTTAGGATTGCTTTTCGTTCTTTCTATTGCTTGGGGGCTTTTAAAGCGCGTTTTAATGATTGTAATTTCTTTTAGTCTTGTGGCCCTTTTATATATTTGGGTAGAAGAACATAACCCCGAACTTTTAGTTCCTATTCATAACTTTTGGGCAAGTTTTATGCCAAGTCTCATTAATATCAAGATTTAAAATATAAAACCACCTACTCATTCTTACATTGGGTAAGAAAAAGAAGGTGGTTTTTCTTTTCTCTTAAGCTTCCATATCTATATTGAATTCTGGCATATAGATGGTAAATTTTGCTCCTTGGAAGCCATCTTCACGATTAGCACTTGTAATGGATCCATCGTGAATTTTCATAATTGAAGCACAAATCGGCAATCCAAGTCCAAAACCGCGCAAGGCGTTGGGTTCACTAGGCTTAGTCGTGTAAAACAAATGGAAAACTTTTTCTAAAGCTGCGGGTGAAAGCCCTTCTCCATGATCTTGGACGGAAACGGCAATTTGGTTGATGTCTTCATCTTTCCACACCGTAATCTCAATGGGTTGATTCATTGGAGAATATTTATTGGCATTATCAATTAAGTTAATAATAACTTGTTTAATTAAAGAAGAGTCCATTTCTGAAGCTAAAACATCTTCGGGATAATTCGTAATGAATTGACGTTTTGGAAGACGGAATTGCATAGTTTCTACCGCCGAATTGACCACGTCTTCAACAATCATGACTTCTTTTTTTAGGGTCATGGTGCTGTTTTGAATGCGCGTTAAAGATAGGATATTTTGGACTAAGTTATAAAGCCAATTGGTCTCTTTATTGATGTTAGCTGCCAATTCATATTCTTTAGAATCTTCAGGAAGCATAGACATTAAGACTTCTGAAGTCCCCGTAATGCCTGCAAGAGGAGTGCGTAAATCATGCGAAATCGAACGCAATAAGTTGGTGCGATACCGTTCCTGGCTCATTTCCAGACGTGATTTTTCCTCTACTTCCGCCAAGGTTAACTTATCAATAACAATTCCCGCTGCATCGGTCATGGTATTCACCAAACGCAAATCACTAGGACTCAATTGATCCGCTACTTTTTTGGGAATGGCAATGGCGCCTAAGACTTCTTTATTCATAGTGTAAAAGGGCCATTCATATTGTCGCTCATTGATATAGTAGCCAGTAGCTGGGCGTGTTTGATATTCTTCAAATGTTCTCGAAGGATCCGTTTGAGCTCTTTCTTGAAAATTTCCGTTTTCAAGTAAAATGAAGTTTTCTTCTGGTTTTCCCTCTTTAGTAAAGAGAAGCAATCGACAATCCGTATGGAAGACCTCAGAAATATTTTGAAGAGTTAACTTAATTACTTCATCTACAGAAGTCATTCCCGCTAAATCACGGGTTAAATGATAGAGGATATTACTGACTTCTTCTTTACGCCAAGCTAAACGCTCATTAGCTCGCACTTTTGAGGTAATCGAAGAAATCAGCATAGAAGCACAAACCATAATAATGGTCGCTACAATGAGATAAGGGGACAACTCTCTAAAAGAAAATACAGGAGCGGCAACAAGATAAGCAAATACCATCGAAGAGATAATAGAGGAAAATAAACCATACCAATAACTAGTGGTAAAAGAAGCTACCAGTACAATATTTAAGAAATAGACGCAGGCGATGGTATAGGGAGGGGCATTGAAGTATAACATCACTTCCCCAATGAGAATAGCACTCACACCTAAGGCTACACTTAAACAAATTTGACGAAATACCTCATGTTGAGTCCAATGGCTGTTTTTCATGCCACTTCCTCCTTCCTATTATTTTATGTTTTCTTTATTTCACTATAACCCGCAATCTTAAAAGAATCCATGATCTTTTTTTTAAAAGTTTTAAATTAAGATGATATTTCCCTTAATTTATCGCCCCTACTCCAGTAAAGAGATAAATTTTTTCTAATAAAGTTCCTTTACACCTTAAAAGATCTAAATTAAGAAGAAGATAAAGCCTTTTTTATTTAGAAATATCTTTCTTTAAAAAAGAAGAATTTCGTGGTCAAAATATTGAAAAGAAGAAACTAATGATAAATGTTTCTTTATAAATTTGATTTTATTGTTATCTAAAATGTTTCATTTTTATTCTTTTTCATTTTTCGCTTTTTTTATTGCTTCCCTCTTATTGCTCTTAAGTTTTTTAGGCCGTTAAAAGCCATCTCAAAATCTCTTTTGAAAGATAAATCATTTTTTCCATCTTTAACCTATTTTAAGTCTTAAAATAAGAAGCCTTGAAAAAGAGTCTTCTCCTAAAAGCTTTCGAAAAAAAGCCGACAAGAATATCTTGTCAGCTTTATTGATTATTGTTTTTGACCTGTCATAACTACGCGTTTGTCTTCCCCTTTTCCATAGGAAATCGCATCGCGTAAATACGATTGGTAAGTATCAATCAATTGATTTAAATGATCCACTACATTTTTAGGAGCATCTTTTACATAATTTAAGGCGACATGAGCAGCTGCCGCTTCGCTTCCCGCCAAAATGGTCATCGCAATTATACGAGGAAAGCCTTTATATTCTTCTGTACAGAGGCTCTGGAATTCAGGGGTATCCACAATAGAATTGTACACTGGTTGGATATTTTTTGAATCCGTTAATACTTTCATCATATTGTCCCGATTATTAAGATAGGAAGCGGTTTGAGCATAACAATAGTCTAAAAGTTTTAAATAGGTCTGTTCATCGGCCATTCCTTGGGCGCGTTCACCAATGGCTTGGTGATTTTGTTTCATAATTTCATCGGTTAAATTGATAATTTCATCTAACACTTCAATCGTTAAGGCTTCATGAAGTTCTTCGCGAATGGTATCCATAATCATATTCCTCCTACGTCCTTATCATAGGGGGCAGGTTAAACTTTTAGGAATGGTTTGACCTGTCGATTTTCCCTTTTTATCCTCTCTTTAAAAATCTATCTTGAAATTCGACGGGTGGAGCGCTTTGGACTCACTGCTTTATTCTTGGAAAACAGTTGTTTTTTATCGCGTGTTAACAAAACAAGGGTTTCAATGTGTTTGGTATTAGGAAACATATCGACTAACTCCATTGTTTTGGTTGTATAGCCTAAACGACGAAATTGCAATAAATCCCTCACTTGAGTTCTAGGATCGCAGGAGATGTACAAGATTTTATCTGGGGATAACTTAGCTGCAGCTTCAATGAATTCTTTGGTGGTTCCTGCACGTGGGGGATCTAAAATAATTGCATCATAGTGGACGTGGTTTCGCGCTGCATCTTGCATGAAGCGCGTGGAATCCATTGCAATAAAGCGGGCGTTATGAATGTCATTTTGTTTAGCATTTAAACGCGCCATTTCCACCGCATCTTTGTTGATCTCTACTCCTGTTACTTGACGACAACTAGAAGCCAAGGTCAACCCAATCGTCCCTACCCCACAATACGTATCAAGAATTTTATCAGTAGGCTTTAAATTAAGAGCTTCTTTGGCCAATGTATAGAGGACTTCGCATTGATCATGATTGACTTGATAAAACGAAGAAGCACTAAAGGAGAAAGTGAGTCCACAGAGTTTATCGGTGATTAAACCATTTCCATATAAAATAATTGTTTCATCTTGTAGGACAATGGACGTATCGCGAGGATTGATGTTTTGAACAATGGTTTTAATTTGAGGAAATTTAGCTCGTAAGGCCTTCACCAAATTTTTGCGCGAGGGAAACATTTTGGAAGCCGTGACAAATACCACCATAACTTCGTCGGTATCTTTAGCGTATCGAATAAGGACGTGACGTAAAAGACCAGTACCCGTTTTGGGGGAATACAATTCAATTTTCATGGAGTCAACGAGTTTAGTAATCTCATCCAAAATTTCATTGACCAAGTTGGGTTGCATTTTGCAGCCTTTCGTATTGACGACACGGTGCGATTTAGGAGCGTATAAGCCGCTATACACTTTTTTGTTTTTATCTTTGGCAAAGCCATAAATCACTTTATTTCGATAGCCAAAGGCTGACTTAGCCATATGAGGAGGTAAAACCTTAATCTTGAGTTTCGCTTTGTTGACAAGATCTTGAACTTCTTGTTGTTTTTGTTCACCTTGTTTGGCGTAGGTTAAATGCGCTAATTCACATCCGCCACATAATTTTCCAACGGGACATTTCATATCAAATACATGCGGAGAAATCATTTCTCCTTCCTCCATTTCTATAAAAGGTTTGCACCAAAGGCAGCTTTTTTTAGAAAAATTGAAAAGATCCTTGAAGGATTGCTCTAAAAAAACGCTTTCAATACGATTTCTTTCAATTTTTCTTAACCTTGTATAGCCATTTTGACACACGAACTGCTTGGGAACAGGGAAAAGACTACGGAAATGAAGGACTCTAAGAATAAAGATCATCCCAAATTGAGAAGACAATTCTATAATAAAATACGGTGCCTAAGGTCTAATTATGAAAAAGAGACCATATTTGTGAGTTTAAAATGGTGCCCTTTGTTTCTTCATTTCGAAAAGGGCTTTTTAGAAAGGGGGATTCGGCTAGTCCTTTTTCGCAGGCCATAAAGGTCTATTTGCCGAACACAATTCATGACCGAATCAGATCAACCGGAGCCGCGACCAAAACCAACTGCGAAAAAAGACTTCAAGTCTTAGGAGGTTTTTTATGAATGACGCACCTACTACCAATCCGGCTCCAGTTTCTAATCAGCATCGCCCTGCCTATGAAAAAGAGATCTTGACGCTCATCGCTCAAAATCTCTCCCCCAAAGCGATGCAGGAAGCCTTAGAAGACTATCATGATAACGATATTGCGGAAGCCTCGATGCTTCTAGACCCCGATGCACGGGAAAAATTTTTTAAACTCCTCGATGACGATCGCCTCGCCGATGTTCTTCCCTACCTTGATGAAGAAGAACAAGCTCAATATCTCAATACTTTACAAATCAAAAAGTCGGTAGCCATTTTAGCCAAAATGGAACCTCAAGAAGTGGGGATCTTGTTAAAAGAACTCAGTCCCACTCGTCGAAGTGTCATCTTTGAATTGTTAGATGAGGACCAACGTAGCAAAATCACCCGAATTGCAGCTTATGGAGATGAAGCCATTGGATCCGAAATGGCTACCGATTTTATTGAAATCAAACGTGGCTCCTCCGTCAAAGAAGCCATGCGGGCAATGCGTGATCAGGCTCGGGCAAGCGATACAGATAACTTATCCATTCTCTATGTCGTCGATGAAAATGGCTTATATTATGGGGCCATTCGCATTCAAGATTTGTTTGCGGCCCGAGCGGATACCGATCTAGAAGATATCATTGAAATTAACTTTCCTATTGTATATGCCAGCGAGCGCGTCGATGATCTAGTAGATGATCTCAAAGATTACGATGAGGATTCTATACCCGTTTTAAACAATGAAAACGTCATTGAAGGAGTTATCACCAGGCAACACTTATTAGAAGTTTTGGATCAACGTTTTTCCGAAGACTATGTAAAACTAGCTGGGGTTTCAGCTGAAGAAGACTTAGAAGAAACCGTCTTTCAATCAATGGCTAAGCGAACTCCATGGTTGTTTTTATTGTTGGGTCTATCGTTGATTGTGTCGAGTACCATTTCTCTTTTTGAAAGTGTGGTCGCTAAACTCACCGTGGCTATTGTCTTTCAATCCTTGATTTTGGATATGTCAGGAAATGTGGGAACACAATCTTTAGCGGTCTCTATTCGCGTCTTAGCCGATCCAGATGTCACCGCTAAACAAAAGCGAACTCTCATTTTGAAAGAAACCCGAACTGGATTGGCCAATGGAGTCATTATTGGAGGAGGCTCTACGATTCTTCTCGGATTATTTATTCATTGGATTCAACATTATCCTTGGGATCAAGCCTATGCCATTTCCCTTTGTATTGGGGTAGCCATGATTATATCTATGATGATTTCCTCTTTTACGGGAACGATCATTCCTATTGGCTTTCAACACTTTCATATTGATCCAGCAGCTGCTTCTGGTCCTTTAATTACTACTCTTAATGACTTATGTGGTGCTATTACGTATTATTCAATGATTTGGATCTTCTTGATTCAAATGTTGCATCTTTAGAAAAGGAGCCCAACTATGGATAGCCAAAAATTAACCAAGAAGCCCCTTTCTAAGGCCAATACTAAGGATTCAAAAGAGGCTCGTCCTACTAAATCTTCCTTAGCGAAGAAAAACTCTAAAAAGACTAAGCCAACGAAAGAAAAGAAATCAAAAGAAGTTCAAGCGGCGACCAAGACAAAAGCCAATGGACCAAGAAATAAACCGATAAAACGCCCCGTAAAAGGAGCCCCGTCAAAGCGACCGAAGGAAACTGCTTCTTCATTAACCAAACGAAAAAATTTGGTCAATAGTCAAGCCTCTCAAATTGACAATTTAAATTCTTCCCAAGAAAAGGGAACTCAACCTTTGTTTCCACAAGAGATGGCTCCAAAAGAAATCAACCAAACAAAAGCCTTAGCTGTGGTTCCCTTTACTGTACTTCCTATGGTGCCCAGTCTACCCAACGATTCGAAAAAAGAAAGCCTAAAAGCAATAACAGACGAAACGGACACCTCTTCAAATGAATTGAACTCAGATCCAACCCAAGAAAAGAGTTCCTCAAAAGAAAGCCATGAAGACGACCAAAAGTCGACTGACTCCAAGGGAAGTGATTTTTCTACCCTCTTTTTTCAAAATGATCCTCTAGACGAGAATCCTCAAGAGTCAAATGATCAAGACCATTTTCTTTTTTTGGAGGAAGCTAATGATCTTGATTTTCAAAAAAACGATTCCAACGCCTTCTTTTTAGAAAGTGATAACAAAAAAAAAGAGGAGAAAGACGACAAAGAAGTTGTTCCTCATTCTCGTCCACACTATGAGGATCGAATTCTTGAACTTATTCGAACAATCAATGCTCCTCTTTTATTGGGAGAGCAATTAGATGATTATCATGCCAATGACATCGCCGATGCCATCCATGAACTCAGCCCTCAAGAACGCGAAAAGCTCTATCGGATGTTGGATACCGAACGGTTAACGGAAATCCTAGAATACATGGATGAAGAAGACCAAGCGAAATATCTCAATGAGATGAATATTCGTAAAGTCATTGCGATCTTTAACCGAATGGAACCCGATAAAGCAGCCGATATTTTAAAGGAAATGAGTAAAGAAAAGAGCGATATCATCCTTCAGCTTTTGCAACCAGAAGTTCATCGCAAAATTTCGGTTATTTTTTCCTATGATGAAGATGAAATCGGCTCAAAAATGACACCAAACTATATTGAAGTTCCTAAAGGTATTACGGTTAAAGAAGCGACCGAACGCTTAATTGATCAAGCAGTAGATAACGACAACATTTCTACTGTTTATGTTCAAGATGAAAATGGAATGTATTATGGAGCGGTTACCTTAAAAGATTTAATCGTTTCCAAAGCTGCTACTCCTTTAGAAGAAATCGTTGCTACGAGTTACCCTTATGTATATGCCCATGAAGCGATTGATCGAGTCGTAGAAGAATTAAAAGACTACAATGAAGACTCCATTCCGGTACTCAATGATAATAACGCGATGGTAGGTGTCATTACCTCTCAAGATTTATTAGAAGTCATGGATGAAGAGATGGGCGAAGACTATGCCAAATTAGCTGGTTTGGCTGGTGAAGAAGACCTAGAAGAGTCTTTAGGTCAATCGTTACACAAGCGATTGCCTTGGTTGATCATTTTATTATTCCTTGGATTGCTTGTTTCTATGGTTGTGTCCCTCTTTGAAGGAGTCGTTGCCCAACTTACACTTGTTATGGCTTTCCAATCATTAATTTTAGGAATGTCTGGTAACGTGGGTACGCAATCTCTGGCTGTAACCATTCGCGTATTAATGGATGAATCCTTAGATCGCAAACAAAAATTTGCCCTCATCGGGAAAGAAATTCGTGTCGGCTTTGCCAATGGATTGCTCATTGGATTTGTAGCCTTTTGTCTGCTGGGACTCTATATTCATTGGGCTAAAGGATATCTTTGGTCAAGTTCCTATGCGATTTCTTTATGCATTGGTGTCGCACTTTGGCTTTCCATGATCATTTCTTCTCTTACTGGTACAGTCTTTCCTATCTTCTTTAAAAAAATTGGAGTGGATCCAGCCGTAGCTTCTGGTCCTTTGATTACCACAATTAATGATATGGTAGGGGTTGTAACCTACTATGGGTTAGCTTGGCTTTTTTTAATTCAGATCTTGCATCTTCACTAAGCAAGTTGAGTTTACAAAAATTACCCTGTTTTTAGGATTCTTGTAAACTCAATCTGCTTTTTATTTCCTTTCCACTGGTTTGCCAATGGTGATTTTTTGTTTAAAGCTAAAAATACTCTTGTCTTCAAAGTTCTAAAGAGCAAGACTTGAGAGAATAAAGAAGTGCCAATACAGTATTTAAAAATTTATTTCTTCTAACACTCGCTTTTAAAGCCTTTTGATTAAGAAAGATAGGTAAAAAGTGACCCAAAATCAGAAGCCAAATCATAAAAGCGAGAACAATAGTCCCTTTAAAGCAAAGAAAGCCAACAACCACACTTACCGTATCCTTTCTTAAAGGACACAAAAAAAGAGAAAGCACTCTATACTTGATTCTTTCCATAAAGATTTTTCAAAATAAGATGAATCTGGAGGAATAGATCTATCCCTCCAGATTGAATATAAGTAAAAATTAAAACTTAGAGATTTCTCCTTTCTCACCTACTTTTAGTCTTTAAAGGTCACTTTTAACTAAAATGCCAATTACAACTTATCCCACTTTTTTTTATAAAGAAGAAAATGGTTATTATTCTGTTCGCATTCCAGACTTTATTGGTCTTGTAACGTTTGGGGTGGATTATAACGATGCCTACCGGCTATTGATGCCATCGCTAGCACGATTGATCTTTATAAGCAGGAAGGGGACGAAATTCCTAAGCCTTCTGATCCAGCAACTTTAGAACATGATGAAGATTGGAAAGACGAGTTTCTCGTTTTAGTTTCCGCCGACATAGAAGCTTATCTCAAAACCTGCGCTGAGAAAGCCCAAGAGCGCATAGAAACGACTATCCGCCTTCCTCGTTGGCAAATTAAAGAGGCAGATCATTGGGAAATTGATCTTTCTGAGTTTGTAGAAAAGCAACTTGAAAAAGAGATTGATCGTCAGTATGACGACCAGAAAAAACGTGCTTTTGAAATCGCTTTTTTGCAAGAAAATGACGATAATAAAAGTTGAAGATCTTCTTTTCGATTTTCATCATTCCATTCTTAGACTTTACAAAGTACTGCTTTAAATTTATAAGATGCATTTGACTATAAAGACTCTTGGTGTTCTAGTCTATTTTCAAATCGTCATCTTCTTAAAGACCATTCTAATGAATTTCTAAATGAGGAAAAGTTCGTAAGAAGACTTATATAAAGAATAAACCATAGAAGAGAGGCCCTTTATCATGCTCCAATACGCTCGTGCTAATATTCTCAATCAAATTGAGTCTTCTACTAAAGCCATTGATAAGGATGCCAATAAAATCAAATGGCTTAAAATTCATCTCAAAGAAGAGCCGAATGGATTTCGCAAGTGGCTCTATAAACTTGAAATTCAACATGCCGAAGCCAGTTTAGAGACCAAGAAAAATCAGTTAAAAGATCTCTTTTTTAACTTACAGGTAACGGATGCAGCGATCGCCTCGCAAGAAAGAGATTCTCAACTCATCGAAACCAATTCTTTAAATTGGAAAAGTCTTCTTGAAAAAACGCTTGCTTCTCAAAGCGATGAAAATGATGGAGATACTCCCGCAGTAGCTTTTGCCAATACCCTTTTTAATCTTGTAAGTAAAACTGGGATTTTTAAAACCATTAAAAGAGAAGATGATTGTTCCAATTCTACAAAAAAAAGCGAGATTGCTTCTTAAGCTCTCGCTTTTTTTACATTCTAGGAGATTTTCCTTGCAAAGTTAGTCATAACTAACTATGATAGAAACATCTAAATATTTTTCATAAACTCTAAAAGGAGCTAGTCATAATGCATAAACTTTATTCTAAATTATACGTGGTGCTTTATTCTACTTTAGCTATGGTTTCAATAGCTTGTGTAGAACAATTGCTTATCGTTTAAAACGCCAGTCGTGCGACTGGC
>CAYMGC010000035.1:0-13875 GCA_964389885.1 uncultured Erysipelotrichaceae bacterium
TGACCCGACGTTATGGGAGAGTGCCCTTTGCATGGATCAAAGGGAAGTTAGGTGGTAACGCGATAACAATCGTCCTTTCATAATGAAAGGACGTTTTTTTTTACCATCCTTTTTCTCCTCTTTTTAGTCGGTCTTGCCTTTTCCTGTTTAGGGTAAAATTTACCATATTACACAATACATCGAAATTTCTTGATGATCAAAACATACGCTTAAAAAGGAGATCACAATCATGAGCAACTTACACAATGAAAATAAAACCTATAAAAAAATTGTCTTAGCTTATTCTGGTGGCTTGGATACCTCTTGCTTAATTCCTTGGTTAAAGGAAAATTATGGCGATTGTGAAGTCATTGCCGTATCGGGAAATGTAGGACAAGCCAGTGAACTAGAAGGTTTAGAAGAAAAGGCTTTAGCTACCGGTGCTTCCAAACTTTATATTGAAGATTTAACCGATACCTTTGTGGATGATTACATTATTCCTTCCTTAAAGGCGGGAGCAAGCTATGAAAAATATTTGTTAGGAACTTCCTTTGCTCGGCCAATCATCGCAAAACGCATTGTCGAAATTGCCAAAGCCGAAGGAGCCGAAGCCATTTGCCACGGTTGCACTGGAAAAGGCAATGACCAAGTGCGTTTCGAACTCGCCATCAAAGCCTTTGCTCCAGAACTTGACATCATTGCTCCTTGGCGTTTTTGGGAACTCAACTCTAGAGAAAAAGAAATCGCTTATGCCGAAGCCCACAACATTCCTCTTAAAATCAACAAAGAAACCAACTATTCCAAAGACAAAAACTTGTGGCATTTGTCCCATGAAGGGTTGGATTTAGAAGATCCAGCCAATGAAGCGCCCATTAACCAACCTGGCTTTTTGGAAATGGGGGTTTCTCCAGAAATGGCACCCGATACGCCAACGGTGGTAAGCATTCATTTTGAAAAAGGCGTCCCCACTAAAGTGGATGGAGAAGAACTCTCGGCCAAAGAGATCATCTTAAAGCTCAATGAACTCGGTGGTGCCAATGGCATTGGTATTTTAGACATCGTGGAAAACCGCTTGGTGGGTATGAAATCTCGTGGTGTATATGAAACTCCAGGAGGCAGCATTTTGTATGCGGCCCATGACAAATTGGAAGAAATCACCTTGGATAAAAACACCAAGCATTTTAAAGAAATCGTCGGTCAAAAATTTGGAGAACTTGTTTACGATGGCTTGTGGTATACCCCTTTAAGAAAAGCCCTCTCCGCTTTTGTTGACGAAACCCAACAAACTGTAACTGGTGATGTCACTTTGAAACTTTACAAAGGAAACATCATCCCTGTTTCCGTAACCTCCCCTTATTCCTTATATAATGCGGGCATGGCGACCTTTGATGAAGACGATTGTTACGATCAAAGCGATTCCGCTGGCTTCATTAACCTCTTTGGTTTACCCATTGCGGTACGGGCTTTAAACGATCAAGCCCTCTTTGAGGAAACAGGGGAACATTTCTCCAGCGTTGAATAATAAACAGAGAGGAGGGGCAGGATTTTTGATCCCTAAAAATCCTGAACTTTTATGACTACTTTATGGGCCGGTCGGATCTCCAAAGGAACAGATCCAAATGCCAATGATTTCAATACATCTTTACCCTTTGATAATCGTTTGTATCCCCAAGACATCTTGGGTTCTCTTGTCCACAGTTGCATGCTTGAAAAACAAGGCATTATAACTAAAGAAGAAAAAGCAGAAATTCATCACGGGTTGTTGGAACTGCTCTCCGATATGAATGCCGGCAAAATTTACTTTGACCCCAATCAATACGAAGACATTCACACTTGTGTCGAACAGTTGTTAACCGCCAAAATTGGGGATGCGGGCAAAAAGTTGCATACTGGACGCAGCCGCAACGATCAAGTCGCTTTGGATTTGCGTTTATATGTCATTGAAGTCATCAGTGAAATCAAAAGTCGCTTGTTGCAACTCATTCAGGTTCTTTCCACTTTAGCTTCACAATACGAGACCACCATCCTCCCCGGATATACGCATATGCAAAGAGCTCAACCCGTTACCTTTGGTCATGTGTTGATGGCCTATGCCTCCATGTTTCAACGGGATGTCAAGCGCTTAGACAATGCCCTTGAGGTGATGGATGAATGCCCCCTTGGAGCGGGCGCTTTAGCCGGAACCACCTTCCCCTTGGATCGGGACTATACGGCTAAACACCTTGGCTTTTCCAAGCCCATGGCCAACTCCATGGATTCGGTTTCGGATCGGGATTTTGCGATTGAATTTTTGAGCGATTTGTCGATTCTCATGATGCACATGAGTCGGCTTTGCGAAGAGATGATTTTGTGGAGTTCTTGGGAGTTTAAATTCATCGATTTAGACGATGCCTTTAGTACGGGTAGCTCCATCATGCCGCAAAAGAAAAACCCCGATATGTGCGAACTCATTCGGGGAAAAACCGGCCGGGTGTATGGGGATTTGATCACGTTGCTGACGGTCATGAAAGGATTGCCTCTTGCCTACAATAAAGATATGCAAGAAGACAAAGAAGCAGTCTTTGATGCGGCCGATACCGTGTTAAGTTGCTTAAAGGTTTTGATCCCCATGTTAAAAACCATGCGGGTATTGGATCAAAACATGTTGGCAGCCGCCAAAAAAGGGTTTATCAATGCGACCGATTGTGCCGATTATTTGGCCAAAAAGGGAATGCCCTTTCGCGATGCCTATAAATTAACCGGCCAACTTGTGGCCGATTGCATTGCGCAAAATAAAACGTTAGATGAATTAAGTCTGGCAGAGCTTCAAGCCCTTTCCCCCTTATTTGATGAAGACTTCTATGAAGCCATTGATTTGCTCACCTGTGTCAATCAAAGAAAGGTATATGGAGGTCCTGCACCCGAAAGTGTAGAAAAACAAGTGGAATTGGCCAAAGACTTCATTGCCAAACACAAATAAGCCATTTCGTTTATAAAAAATAAGGCTGCCTTTTGGCGGCCTTTCCTATTCGTAGCTCAAAATAAAGGCACTTGTACCGGTGCTTGAAAGGATACACTATGAAAAAAGTATATATTGATGGACAGGCCGGCACGACTGGCCTTCAAATACGCGAGCGTCTTTTAAACCGCGATGATTTGCAGGTACTTGAAATCGATCCTGACCAACGCAAAGATCCAAGTGCCCGTCAAGCGTTGATGCAAGAAGCCGATTTGGTCTTTCTTTGTCTGCCCGATGCGGCCGCTAAAGAAGCCATGGAATGGCTGAAAGAGATGGATACCAAAGTCATCGATGCAAGCACCGCCCACCGTACCCATCCCGATTGGACGTATGGCTTTGCCGAACTCAACGCCAACCAAAAAAAGGCCATTCAACAGGCAAAATGGGTGGCCAATCCAGGGTGTCATGCTTCTGGCTTTATTGCCTTAGTCGCCCCTTTAATCCAACATGGCCTTCTTCCTAAAGACACCAAGCTTACGGCGTTTTCCCTAACGGGCTATAGTGGTGGGGGCAAAGCGATGATTCAAGACTATGAAACCGCCAAAACGGAAGAGATGAATAGTCCCAAACCTTATGCGCTTGGTTTGAGTCATAAACACTTGCCCGAAATGCAAGCCATTTGTGGTTTAAACAAAGCCCCCATTTTTGTGCCCATTGTGGATGACTACAAACAAGGGATGCTCGTTCAAGTTCTTCTCGATCCCGATATTCTCAGTCAAAAAGGCATCGATGCCAAAGCCTTGTATGCCCTTTATCAAGATCACTACGCCAATACCCCTATTGCAGTTTTACCAGGCGAACCAGCGCTTTTTTCCAACACCTTAGCGGGGTCCGATAAAATGGAACTCTTTGTCAATGGCAATGACAATGGCTTGGTTTTAAGCGCTCGTTTTGACAACCTTGGTAAAGGAGCCAGTGGAGCGGCCGTTCAAAATATGAATTTGATGCTTGGTTTGGAAGAAACCAAGGGCTTGCATTTTTAGTTTGAACAAATTGTTGAAAAATGGTTGACAAGACTTCTTAAGAAGAACAACCTCAAAAACGGTTCTATATCAAAAATCGTTTGCCTAAGGCAAACGTTCTATACAAGTAGGAAAGGAATTTGGCTATGAAAGAAGTCCAATCGGGGATTACAGCCGCTCAAGGATTTTTAACCGGCGCGGTGCATTGCGGCATTCGCAATAACCCCAATAAAAAAGAGCTGGCTTTGATTTACTCCTCCACGCCCTGCACAGCGGCAGCGGTGTATACCTCCAATCAAGTAAAAGCCGCTCCCTTATATCTCAATATGAAACATTTGGCCAATGGCAAAGCCCAGGCCATTTCCATCAACTCTGGCAACGCGAATGCGTGTGCCATCAACGATGCGCAAAACGCGCTCAAACAAGCGCAAATTGCAGCCGATAAGCTCGGCTTAGATCTCGAAGATGTTTTAGTCGCTTCTACAGGGGTTATTGGGGTGGAATTGCCCATTGAAAAAATCGAAAAGGGAACCCAAGACATTGTCCTAGGCACCGATTCCTCCGATACCGCTGCAGCCATTATGACGACCGATACCAAGATTAAAGAAGTGGCGGTGGAATTTGAACTCGAGGGCAAAACCGTTCATATGGGCGGCATTGCCAAAGGCTCAGGGATGATTCATCCCAATATGGGTACGATGCTTTGTTTTATTACCACCGATGCCAGCATTGAATCGGCGGCTTTAGAGGCGATGCTTAAAAAAGCGGTGAAGAAAACCTTTAACCGCATCAGTGTAGATGGCGATACCTCCACCAACGATATGTGTATCGTCTTAGCCAATGGATTAGCCAAGAATCCCACGATTACGGGGGATAATGCAACTTTTTATGAGGCCCTTTTATACGTCATGCAAAAACTGGCCATTGCCATTGCCAGTGATGGCGAAGGAGCCAGCCGTTTGATTACGGTGACCATCCAAGAAGCCGGCAGTGAAGAGCAAGCTGAAACGTTAGCGATGAGTGTAGCGTCTAGTTCGCTTTTAAAAGCGGCGGTGTTTGGGCAAGATGCCAACTGGGGACGGGTGCTTTGTGCGATGGGATATGCCAAAGCCTCCTTTGATCCCAACAAAGTGGACATTTATTTTGCTTCCAAAAATGGTTCTATCTTAGTGTGCCAAGATGGCAAAGGCATTGCTTTTGATGAAGAAAAAGCAGCTCACATTTTGGCTCCGGATGCCATTGAAATCATTGCCGATTTGCATGAAGGCGATCAAAGTGCGACGTGCTGGGGATGCGATTTAACGTATGATTACGTGCGCATCAATGGAGACTATCGCACATGAGTTTACATCCCGAAAAAAGAGCCGCCGTTTTGGCTGAAGCTCTTCCTTATTTAAAGGAATACAATGGCGAAGTCGTTGTGGTGAAATACGGCGGCAATGCCATGATTGATGAAGAATTAAAAAAAGCCGTCATTGAAGACGTGCTGATGTTGCATTTAGTGGGGATTCATGTCGTCCTTGTCCATGGCGGAGGTCCTGATATCAATGCCATGTTAAACAAAACTGGCGTTCAATCGCACTTTGTCAATGGCTTACGCTATACCGATGAAGACACCATGGAAATCGTTCAAATGGTGCTTTGTGGCAAAGTCAACAAAGACTTAGTGGCCAAATTGGATGGCAAAGGCATTGGACTGAGTGGTTTAGATGGCAATTTGTTTCAAGCCGTGGGATTACAAGATGGCAAATACAATTATGGTTATGTAGGCGACATCAAAAAAGTCAACAGTGCGTTGGTCAAAGATGTCATTGAAAAAGGCTACATTCCCGTTATTTCCTCTGTGGCTACGGGTTTAGAGGATCAGCATGCCTACAATGTCAACGCCGATACGGCCGCGAGTAAACTCGCAGGAGCATTACGCGCCAAAAAGCTCATTTTGTTGACCGACATTGCCGGACTGCTTTCCGACCCCGATGATCCTAGTAGCGTCATTTCCTCCATTCGTGTCTCCCAAATTCCCGCTTTGACCAATACTGGCGTAATTTCCGGAGGCATGATTCCCAAAGTGGAATGCTGCGTCGAAGCGGTACGCCAAGGCGTTCCCCATGCCAGCATCATCGATGGCCGCATTCCCCATTCCATTCTCATTGAATTGCTGACAAACGCTGGCATTGGCACCATGTTTAGCCAGGAGGAGATTTAAATGGATTTTGAAACACTCAAGGCCCTTGAACACGATCACGTGATGCAAACGTATGGCCGTTTTGATTTGGCTTTGGATCATGGCCAAGGCTGCACACTTTACGATGTAGATGGAAACGCTTATCTCGATTTGGCCTCCGGGATTGGAGTCAATGCCCTTGGTCATAACGATCCCGATTTAACCAAGGCTATTAGTGAACAGGCTACCAAACTCATGCAAGCGAGTAACTTGTACTACACCCAGCCCATGATTTTCGCCGCGCAAAAGCTGACCGCACTTTCTGGTTTGGATAAAGTCTTCTTTGCCAATTCCGGAGCCGAAGCCAATGAAGGCATCATTAAAATTGCCCGCAAGTATTCATGGGATACGTATCATGATCCCGAGCGCATGATCATCTTAACCCTTAAAAATTCGTTTCATGGCCGGACGATTGCTACTTTAGAAGCGACTGGTCAGGATAAATTTCATCAAAACTTCTTTCCCTTTACCGAAGGCTTTGAATACGTGGAAGCCAATAATATTGAAGATCTCAAAAAAGCCATGAACAATCCGAAAGTATGTGGCTTGATGATGGAACTCGTGCAAGGGGAAAGCGGGGTACGGCCTTTACAAGCGGATTTTGTCGCCGAAGCCGCCAAGCTTTGCCAAGAAAAAGACATCTTATTGATGATTGATGAAGTCCAAACCGGAATTGGACGCACCGGCAAATTTTTTGCCTATCAAAACTACGATCTTTCCCCCGATTTGGTTTCGTGTGCCAAAGGTTTAGGGGGTGGCATTCCCATTGGAGCGGTTTTAGCCAATGAAAAAACCAGTGGAATCTTAAAAGCGGGCGATCATGGCACGACCTTTGGAGGCAACCCTTTGTCTACTGCTGCAGCCAATGTGGTTTTGGATAAAGTGGGCCAAGAAGATTTCTTAAATGAAGTCCAAGCCAAAGGCGAATACTTCTTAAATGCCTTAAAAGCCCTTGATTCCGATAAAATTTTAGACGTACGAGGGCTTGGTTTAATGATTGGCATTGAAGTCGGTCCTGAACACATTGCCGAGTATTTAAACGCTTTACAAGACCACGGCGTATTGGCCATTAAAGCCGGAGCTGGCACCATTCGTCTGCTTCCGCCCCTTGTTTTAAGCTATCCCGAAATCGATCAGGCCGTGGCGGCCTTTGAGGAGGTTTTAGTGTGAACCATTTATTGAAACTACAAGATTTATCCCCCGAAGAAATCACCCGCATTTTGGATTTGGCCGATCAATTAAAATACGAAAAAAAGCATGGCATTGAACATCCCCATTTGAAGGGCAAAGCCGTAGGCCTTATTTTCCAAAAATCCTCTACGCGTACACGGGTCTCTTTTGAAACCGGCGTCCATCAACTGGGCGGTCAGCCTTTGTTCTTGTCCTCAAGTGACTTGCAAATCGGGCGTGGCGAACCAGTTCAAGACACCGCTCGCGTCCTCTCCCGCTATTTGGATGCCATTATGATTCGGACGTATGGCCAAGACGAAGTCGAAGACTTGGCCAAGTATGGAAGCATTCCCATTATCAATGGCCTGACAGATTATTGCCATCCTTGCCAAGTGTTGGCGGATTTGATGACGGTGCGCGAAAAATTTGGCAAGCTTGAAGGCTTAAAAATGGTCTACATTGGCGATGGCAACAACATGGCCAACTCCTTAATCGTTGGTGGTTTGAAAATGGGAATGGATGTCGCCGTGGCTACCCCTGAAGATCACAAACCCGATCCCACCATCATGGAATTCGCGGCCCAATACCCTGATCATTTTCTTTGGACCAGTGATCCCAAAGAAGCCATTCAAGAGGCCGATGTGGTCTTTACCGATACTTGGACCTCGATGGGGATGGAAGGCGAGAAACAAGAACGCGAAAAACTCTTTGCGCCTTATCAAGTCAACGATGAATTGCTCTCTTTGGCCAAAGAGGGCGTGATGGTCCAACATTGTCTTCCCGCGTATCGCGGCCAAGAAATCACCGAAAAAGTCTTTGAAGACCATGCCGACGAAATTTTTGAGGAAGCGGAAAATCGCTTGCATGCGCAAAAAGCGGTCATGGTGTTGTTAATGAAAGATCCTCAAGAATAAAAAAAAACCTCTTTAGACTTCAAGTCTAAGAGGTTTTTTCTTTACTCGGCTTCTTCCTGTTGGACGAAAACGGCTTCTTCCACAGGAGGATTTTTTTCGTCTTCGGGAACGTCTATACTGTTGCCAACCGCTTCATTAAAGATTTTCCAAACGATTTCATTGATGCGTCCCGCATCTTGATCGTTTTGGTTGGTATGACTTAAGACCACAATGCGATAAGGAACTCCTTGAATGGAAAAGCCCGCCGCATTGGTAAAGCCTTCAATTTGACCATACTTTTGCGCCATGGTGGTATTGGGAATGTGGGCATTGAGGTATTCATCCTCTTGTGCTTGACCAAGCGAGGAAATGATCAAACCATAGCGCTCGGGATTGTTTTGTACCAAGCGCAGCTCATCCATGACTTGCTTGGCCGTACACACATTGTCTAAAGGTTCACTTGGAATGGCCGCATTGGAAGAATATTGTTGTTCGATTTGAGCAAATTCTTCCCATCCGCCTAAGTGGTTATACAAAATCGCCGCGGCAATATTATCCGAATTGGCCAAGGTGGATTCAATGATTTCTTGTAAGGGAACTTGCGAGCCAATTCCATATACCTCACCGATGGGATTCCATCCCTCTTCACGCAAGGAATCTTCAGTAAATTCTAAGGTACTCGTTAATTTAAGAGGAGTGGTTTCAATTTGGTCACAAAAGTACATCGCCAAGGGCAATTTATAAAGGCTGGCCGCTTCAAAGACTTGGTCTCCATTCCAAAGGTAATCCACTGAACCATCACCACTTTCAATGGCAATGGCAATGTCCTCTTTATCCACGCCAAGTTGCTCTAAGTATTGATTCATTTCCGCTTCTAAACGCGTGCGGACCGCTAATACATCGACAAAAAGCGAGGAGTGATCTTGGACTGGTGCCATTTGAGCAATAGGAGTCACAGGCTGAGCCAAATGATCGACCAATACCAACAAAAGACTTAAAAAGCTCGTAAATAAGCCAATACAAAGGCAGGTTAAAAATGTTTTAAAGCCTTTGGCCTGCCAAAATTCAACGGGAGGAATAAAAATCTTCCTTTCTATATTGCAGCCAAAAAGCCTATGAGTCTGGCTGTTTAGACCACGAAACGACCTTATTTTCTCACGCTCACGCCTTTTGCGCGATCCTTTTTCGAAAAATCAAAAAAGAAAAGAGCTTCCCCCTTCAATGAGAGTTAGCCTCTTTTCAAGACGTTTTTCTTTCTAATTTTGGACTTCTTTTTTCTTACGGCATTGTTTATTTTTCCTTTTGCTTTAGGATGATTAAAATTTTTCACAAGAAAGCTATTTTTTACAAAAAAGCATGGTAAAAAGAGATTTTTAAAACTCTTTAAGCCAAGGAAAGGAAGGTTTCATGTTACGTACCGATATTTTAACGTGGTCCAAAGGGGATCTTTTGGAAACCTATTGGAAAGTCTTCTTTTGGCGTCAAGGGGGAAAAGAGGGATTCAAAAACGATTTAATGACCATCTATCTCAATCGCTCAGCTCAAAAACATGGGGGATATATTGGCAAAACCGCCTATTTTGCTTCTCGACCGCGTTTACCCCATGGACTCCATGGGATTTATATTTCCCGCTATGCCCATATTGGGAAAAACTGTTGGATTTATCAAAATGTAACCATTGGTGAAGTGCATGGTCAAGCGCCCACCATTGGAGATGATTGTTTAATCGGGGCCAATGCGGTCTTGGTAGGACCCATTCGCATTGGTGATCGCGTCAAAATTGGGGCCGGAGCCGTGGTCCGCCAAGATGTGCCCAGTGGATCCACGGTGATTGCTTCCGATCCCGTCATCTATCATCCAGAGAGTCTGGCTGAGAAAAAAGATTAAGTTACCAAGTTCAAAACCAAAAAGCAATAAAGAAAAATCGAGCTTTTTCAGGTCTTGACACGAAAAGAAAGAAAAAGAATCAATATGCAAATAATAAATACAAATGGTTTGGAGGATTGGATATGATTCGCTTATCAGAATTGACGAAAGATTATTATTCCACGGGTGAAGTTTCTCGCATGTTAAATTTAAATCCAAAAACCGCTTACTTCTGGTGCTGTCGAGGAACGGTGAAATTTTTTCGTTTGCCTGGGGGGGATTATGCCATTCCCAAAGCAGAAGTCATTCGTCTGATCCGTGAACGCGGCTTGGCCGCGGAGGAAAAGCAACGCAAAGACATCATTTATATCTGTGTTTCAAGTAAAGATGACCCAGAAAAGATCGAACGCGCCATTGCCCACGTTCTCATTCCGGCTTTGCCCTACAAGCTCTTTGAACCGGAAGTCATTCAAGAAGTGAGATCGAGTGCCAAAACACGTCGAAAAGAATTGATAAAACTATCGAAGATGGCCGCCAATCACGAAATCGGCCGAATCTTTATAGCTTCCAAAGCTCAACTTTCTGAATTTGGCTTTGATTATTTAAAAGATTATTTTGATCAATGCTCCACCCAAATCATTGTGGTTCATGAGCCTACCCAAGCTGATCGGATTCGTTCTTTTGAAAATATGGCTACGGCCATTCTTGAGCGCTTAGATGGACTCAGTCCATCCCAAAAAGAGCTTTTATCTCAACAAATCGATGCTTTCAGCACTCGTCAAGATAAGACTTTAAGTCAAAAAAAAAGGTAGATTCTTAAAGAGAACTCTAAAAAGATGAAGTCGTAGAGAAAGGCTTTTTTCTAGCCATTCTCTTTTGGTGGAAAGAGATTCACTTTTTTGTTTTAGGAAAACAATCGAACCTTTAAAAGGATTAGGATGATGCCAATAAGAAAAGACCCCAGGTTGCTTCTGGGGTTTTTCTTTTGGTGCCCTCAATTATAGCGAACCTTTTTTTGAGGAAGCGAAAAGATGAAAGAAAAGCCAACTGACCACTTCGCTGACCAACATAACCAAAAAAGGAAAGGTTAACACAAACAACCAACGAATTTGACGTTTGCGGGTCATGGATAGATAGGCGGCAAACTCACGCAAAAAAGCATTGAGAGAAAAATACCATGTCGCTTTGGCTCCATAGCCTTTAGAAGGAATGGCCAAATCGCGACTGAGCAATAGAGCCCGAAACACATGATAGCGATTGGAAACAATAGCCGTTTTTCCGCCTGGCACTTGAAAGAGATCGTAGGAATACTGCAAGTTTTCTAAGGTGTTGCGTGATTGCTCTTCGGAAATCGTACGGCTCGGATCCGCCCCATGTTCCAAAGCCCAAAGCTTCATCGCTTTTCCTTCTGGAATGTCTTCGCCCGGCCCTTGCCCACCAGAAAGAATCAAGATCGCTTTGGGATTTTTCTTTTGTAAGGCAATACCTTTTTCAATGCGATGTTGCAACAAAGGGGGAACTTTCGTGCCAAAAATTCCCGAACCCAACACCACAATTTGATCAAAGCGTTTACGCTTACCAAAATGCAATAGGTTTAAACTCGCCGAAAGGGCAAAGACAGCCAGTTGCATCGATAAAAAACCAACTACAATGGTTACAATCGTATAGATCAAACTTAAGAGCTTATTTTTGGTAATTTCATCAAGGCCAGGTACCGCCAACACGTCAAATAAAATTACAAAGGAAAAGCCTAAGGAAAGACAATTGGTCCATGAAAAGCCTTCGCGACGAATAAGACGAATGCCTTCAATGAAAAAAAAGCCAGCCAGCGCAAAGGGAAAAAGCAAAAGAGCCACAATGACCATTCCAAAGGCTAAAAGCAAACCGTTATAAAGCCAAGGAATGGCTACGATTTTATCGGCGTAATAGCCTAAAATCAGACCAAAGGTAATGGCTGCCCCGACCAAAAAAAAGAGGGCCGATAAGCCACTCCACAACGAGCGGGGTTGAAACAACATGACGCTGAGAAAAAACGTCAAGGTTAACAATAAAGGCGAACTAATTAAAAGAAAAAACTCTGGTTGAGCCGCCAATGATTTCACCTGCTTTCTATTCGTTTGTTCCAATGCCGTAAGAAGATGGAAATGGTTATGAAAATATATGGGATTTTGTGTGTACTAGCATTGTACTGGGTTTTTCTTTCCAACTTTTTGAAATTGTCACTTCTCTTACCACAATGTTTTAAATCGGCCTTTCTTTTTCCAAAATGTAAGGAATGAGGCCTTCCTTTTAAGGAAAATAGGCATCTCATAACGCCCTTCCTATTCCTTGGTGTTTTTACTGTTTAATCTGTTTACTTTTGTTTAAAGTGTTATATACTGTTTATGGAGGACACGGAATGTTATTAAAAATCTCGACCACGTCGATGACACCGATTTACGAACAAATTGCCGACCAGATTCGCCAACAAATTGCCCAAGGCATCCTCACGCCCAATATGTTGCTGCCCTCGGTACGCAGCTGCGCTAAGGATTATCATATTTCCGCTTTAACGGTCAAAAAAGCCTACGATTTGTTGGAATCGGAAGGCTATGTTCAAACGGTGCATGGCAAAGGAACCTATGTTTCGCAAATTTCCGCCTCATTGGCTCAAGAAGAAGTATTGCGCCAAATTGAAAAGACTTTTGAGCAAGCCATCTCAAAAGCCAAAAGGTTGAACATGAGCAAGGACGACATCCTAGAGCTGGTGAACTTGCTTCTGGAGGATAATCATGATTCAAATTAATCAAGCCAAAAAGCGTTATGGAACCTTTCAACTCGATTTGGGTTCCATCCAATTTCCTGAAGGCCAAATTACCGGTCTTGTCGGTACCAATGGCTCTGGAAAAACCACCACCTTTAAACTCCTTTGTGGTTTAATCGCCCCCGATAGTGGCCAAATTTTTATCGATGGCCAAAATGTGGATACCCTTTCTTCCGCTTTAAAACAAGAGCTTGGCGTGGTGCTTTCAGACAGTGGCTTTTTAGGCCTCTTAACTGGTCAGGACATTGAAAAAATTCTCAAAGCCTTTTATCCAAGCTTTGATTCCAATTTGTATTCCACCTATATGCATAAATTGCAATTGCCGATGGATAAGCCGCTTTCTTCCTTTTCCACAGGAATGAAAGCGCGCATGAAGTTAATCGCTGCTCTATCCCATCAACCCAAAATTTTAATTTTGGATGAACCCACCGCTGGTTTAGATGTCTTAGGCCGTCAGGAAGTTCATCAATTGTTGCAGGACTATATGGAAACCCCTGGCCACACCATTTTCATTAGTTCGCACATTGCTTCGGATTTAGAAGCGCTCTGTGATGACTTTTGGATGATTCACGATGGAACCCTTCGACTTCATGAAACCGTTGATGCCTTACAAAATGAATATGGCATTTTAACGCTTTCCGCTCAAGAATGGCAGCAACTCGATAAATCAGCTGTTGTGGCCTACGTTCCTTATTTGGAAGGCTATCAAGCGCTCGTCAAAGATCGCCATTTTTATGAAGAAAATGATCCCACACTCGTGATCAGTAAGGGAAATTTAGATGATCTGATTTTGATTTTGGAAAAAGGAGAACTTTTATGAAAGGCTTATGGATCCATGATCTGATTTTTTTTAGACGACAAACCGCTTTATGGGTGATTTTGCTTGCTCTAACCCTCTTGTATACCTTTATGGAAATGCCCTATTTCATGATTGGCTTTGGAACCATTTATTTAGCGATGTTTGCGATTAAAACCATTCA